>DMKB01000188.1 GCA_003454665.1 Nitrospiraceae bacterium
CGGCGAGCAGCAGCGCGTGGCCATTGCCCGGTCCCTGGTGAATGAACCCCTCATTATCCTGGCCGATGAGCCCACGGGAAACCTGGATACGAAAAGTGAAGAAGAGATCATCTCAATCCTGAAGGCCCTTAATCAAAAAGGCCATACCATTATCATGGTGACCCACGAAAAAGAGATTGCCGACCATGCCAAACGGATCGTCCGTATGCGCGACGGAGCAATCGTGTCTGATGAGTGGATTGCGAAGAAGGCCCCTGAGCCGTCCGACGGGATGCCCGATCTTTCCCTGGACGCCATGCTGGCGGAAGGGCGGGAGGGAATCGGCAAGGCCGCGCTTCTCGACCATCTCCGCATGGCAGCCCATTCCATTGTGTCCCAGAAAATGCGGTCTATCCTCTCCATGCTCGGCATCCTTATCGGTGTTGCAGCGGTCATCGCCATGCTCGCCCTGGGCCAGGGGGCCAAAGAGTCGATCAGGGAGCGGCTGGCCTCCCTCGGCTCGAATCTCCTCTCCATACGGCCCGGATCCCGGCAGCTCCATGGAGTGGCCCTCGAGGCAGGGTCGGTGACCCGTTTCACCTTCCAGGACGCCCAGGCAATAGCGCGGCTGCCGCAGATACGCGCCGTTTCACCGTCGGTACGGGGACAGGCACAGCTGGTACGAGGGAATAACAACTGGAACACGAGAGTTGAAGGCACTGGTGTGGATTACGCTGTCGTGCGGGCGGCCGTGCCTCCCGTGGGCAGGTTCTTTACGGAAGAGGAAGTACGGACGCGGAGAAAAGTCGTTCTCCTCGGCGCCACCGTGGCCAGGGAACTGTTCGGAAACGACAATCCCCTCGGCGCGAGCATCAAGATCAATCGCCTGAAATTTCAGGTCCTCGGCATTCTGCCCGAGAAAGGCGCGTCTGCCTGGCGCGATCGCGACGACTTCGTGGTCATACCCATTACGACGGCCATGTATCGTCTCCTCGGAAAACAATACATCGATTCCATCGATGCGGAAGTGCGGGACGCAGGCCTGATGGAAGAGGCCCAAGCCGCGATTCGCCGTCTCATCATGAAGCGCCACCATCTGAACAGTGATGCCGAGGAAACCTTCAGGATCCGCAACATGGCCGATATTCAGGAGACCATCGAGGGCACCACCAGGACCATGGCCTGGCTGCTCGGCTTTATCGCCGCCATATCGCTCCTCGTCGGCGGGATCGGCATCATGAACATCATGCTCGTCTCGGTGACGGAGCGAACGCGGGAAATCGGCCTGCGCAAGGCCATCGGCGCGCGCAAGAAGGACATCATGGCTCAGTTTCTTATCGAGTCCGTCGTGATGACCTTCACCGGCGGGGTAATCGGTATCGTGCTCGGCGTGGTGATCGCCTGGCTTCTGGCCAATGTTGCCGGATGGGCCACCATCGTCTCGGCCTCTTCCATCGTCCTCGCCACGACCTTTTCCGTCGCCGTCGGCATCTTCTTCGGCATCCTGCCGGCACGACAGGCTGCAAGCCTCAATCCCATCGAGGCGCTGCGGTACGAGTGAGCAGTGCTATCCGGCGGACAACGCAACGAGTGTAAGAACGACCCCTTGATGGTTCTTTCGTCTGTAGTCTGATGTCTGTATTCTGTCTACTGACTACTGTACGCTGCTATCTAACTTTGCAATTTTCATTTTGCACTTTACACTTTGCATTTAAAATGACTCTGGACCCATGACCCTGAACTCTGCACTCCGAACTCCGAACTCCGAACTCCGAACTTTGCACCCTGAACCCTGGACCCTGACTTCCTGATGTTCTCGTAATCAACGAATGCCGTTGGAGAAGATAATGCTCGAGAACGTACGTTTCAATGTCTTGCTCGTGAAATTATTCATCACCACGCCGGGTTGACACGTAATCTCCTGCCCGACCTTGACCTTCGCCGCCGGCAGGGCAACCCACGTCTTCTTCCCGTTGTTCTCAAGAAAAACATACGTATAGCCGCCGGAGTCCATCGTTTCCACGATTTTCCCCGAAAGGGAATTGTCAGCCTGGGCCGTCATCACACCGGGCTGTGCCCCGGACGCAGGGGCAGAGGCGTCTTGCTTGTCTGCATTACAACCGCTGACGCTGAAAAAGAACACAACACATACTGCAAAGACCAGTTTAGACAGTTTCATCATCGCTCTCCTTGTTTGTACGTACCGCGGCACTCGATCAGCTCAATGAGGCGAGCGGTACATAAAATAATGACCATAGGGATTTTACCGATTATTTCGTGAAATGCAAGCCCATTTTTTAGCGAAAGAGGTGATGAAGCTGCAATATCAAGAAGAAAGACCTGACCCTATGAAGTTCAATTTTCATTTTGCATTTATACCGACCCTTGACCCTGAACTCCGCACTCCCCACTCTGCTCTCTGCACTCCGCACTCTGGACCCTGGACCCTATGAAGTCCGGGCCAGCGCCGCGATGTCGGACACCTCGAGCACCCGCTTATCAGGTCCGTTGGCAACGCTGTTGATCATGGCCAGGCCGATCTCCTTGAGGGTCAGGAAAGCGTTCGGGAACAGCAGGTTCCCGAGAGGAAAGAGCGGATCGAGGACGCGGTAGAACCCATGGGTATTCTTCAGGCCCTTTGTCGGCCGGATGAAGCCGGGCCGGAACATATAGGCCGCGCGGAACGGGAGCTTCATCAGATCGTTCTCGGTCTTGCCCTTCACCCGTGCCCACATGGTGCGTCCTTTTTCGCTGCTGTCCGTGCCCATGCCGGTGACATAGCAGATCGTCATGTCCGGATTGAGCCTGGCAAGGGGGCGGGCCAGTGCCAGGGTGAGGTCATAGGTGAGGCGCCGGTACGTTTCCTCCGACTTGCCGAGGGAGGTTACGCCCATGCAAAAGAACCCGGCATTGTAACCCGCGAGTTCCTTTTCGATGCCGCTGAAATCGGAAAAGTCCTGATGCAGGATCTCCGTTAACTTGGCATGGCGCATCCCGCAGGTGTGCCTGCTGATGGACAGGACAGATTCCACATCAGGATGGAGAAGGCATTCATGCAGGACGCCTTCTCCTACCATGCCCGTGGCCCCGGTTGTGATCGCTCGTATTTTCATTGAAATTACCCTGTCCCTCGTAACAACTCAAAGAGTTGAGGCTGCCTTTTCATGGGTGACCCCCAAGCGGTCAAAAATTTCTCATTTTGCATTTTGCACTTTGCAGTTAATATGCTCCTTGTCCCCTGTCCTTGAAATTAAATAGGAAAGACCTTACCCTAAGCGATTTGCTTTTCAACAAACTCACGCAACGCCTTTATTTGTTGCAGAACGGCATTGCGGTCGATACGAACATTCGATGTTATGTCTTCGTAGCGAAAAAGCGTTCCAAAGGGCGTGAGCAGATCAAGATCAGCAAGATCGGCAGGGAGCGTAACGCCTGCATCCGACAGCAGGTCCATAAGAAGCCGGAGGTTATGTGTCCGTGGAAAAGGGAGGGCATGTTCAGAAAGCAGTGCTTTCAGAAATTTCTCTGTTGCCTGTTGCGCGTGAAAGCCGAAGATGTCATCACTTACTTTTTTTGACGAGAGCACCTCATCAAGAAGCAGCAAATCGTCCAGAGCCTTTTTTACGAAGAGCACAGCCTGTTCATGCTGCCTCATAGAGCACCTGACCTTCATTCACCGCCTGAAAATAGACATTCCCCGGCGTACTCGCCCAGTACTCGAATGTCTCCTTGCTGACGACCAGGAGGTCTATTGCGATACGCAGGGGACTCAAGACCCTGTTGAGGCGCACCATTTCCTGAACACGGTCATTCACTTCCGCTTCCACAACCAGGAGGTCGACGTCGCTTCTTCCTTCCGCCTCGCCTCGTGCATGAGAACCGAAGAGAATGATCTTGATTGGATTCGCCGCTTCACGAAGAAGTGCAATCGCTTTATTGATCTTGGCCCTTTCGTTCATAATGACGGCACCCGAAACTGACGTTGGAATCTAATTGAAAAATAGCAGAAATAACCGAAAAACACAAGACCTTTAACTGAGGACGACCGAGCATGGACTGAAGGTTTTTTCAGCTGAGTGCCTTCTTTGGGTCATCTTGCTTGGGCGCGCAAGAAAGGTGACAAAACTCTATAGAAAAGTGCTTCTAGGGCGGGAAACAGCACGTTTCTTGCTTTAAGAGTGTTGAAATTCAATGGGTTTGCGTGATCCGGCGACCCTGCTCATTGCCCCCTTTTTTACTGGCATCGGGCATCGACTTCGGCTATACTATAATTAATTAGGACTAATTTGGTGTTGAATAAGTCCCGCCAAAGGTCAAAGGAGGCAGCATTATGGTGAATACGACAGCCATCGGCTCATTGGAGTACCAGAACGATTTCTTCTCCCTCGTCATTCGCGAGGCCCCGCACCGCCCCGGGAGCTACATCTTCTCCAGCGGCCTCAGCATCCCCAAGTTCGACCCCATCTGCTATGGAAAGACCGGGATCTGCTCCAACGCGGCGTTCAAGGGCCTGCAACAGCTTCGGGCCAATGTTTCCCTCTTTGCCAACCAGCGGGGCATCGCGTCGAAGCGCGCCGAAACACCCTCCGATCTGAGGGGCGGACATGGGACCGGCTGGTATCAGGAAGACGCCCTCTTGATCGAGGACGCGTCTCTCGAGGGCGTCCGGGAGATCCTCGAGTTCAGCGCACAAGACCTCGTCCGGACGGTGTTGACCGCCTGTCAGCTGGAGGACGCGGTCCCGGCCGGAGCCTTGGGTCCCGAGGAAATGCAGCGCTTCCTCGAATCCCTGGGCGTGCCCAATTACCGGGAGGTCGCTCCGCCGCCCATCGCCAAACCGCAAGCCGCATGGTGAGCATCGTCAGGACAGCCGTACGCAAAAAGGCCCGGGAATTCCCGGGCCTTTGCTAGTGGAGCCCCCTCCGGCAGGAGCCGGGGGATTGCAAGTCGCGGGATTCATGGGGCACCAAGAGGGACGACTCCTGCATGCAGCAGAGGGCCGTTCGTTTCATTTTCCCCTTCCGCGGATGTTCCGCCCCATGGACTGCCGAAGGTCGCGTCTCGTTCCGTGTATCCGTCTCGCAATCGCATTAAGAAAGACTTGGCCCTAATGATCTCCTGATGCACTAAATGCATCAATGTCCCCCTATGTTCCCCAAATACCAAGAAGAAAGACCTGATCCTCGGCTGTTTCCTCGGTTGATTGTATCCCATGCGAAAATCTAGGCAGGCGACCGAGTCCGAGGGTTAAACATTTCGGACTGTCTGAGCCCGTAGGGCGAGTTTCCGAAATGTACTGAGGACGACCGAGCATGCCGTAAAGGATTTTCGCCGGGTGCCCTTCTTTG
>DMKB01000183.1 GCA_003454665.1 Nitrospiraceae bacterium
TGATCGCCTGGGGCCTCGGCCTCGACCGCATGGCCATGGTGGCCCTGGGGATCCAGGACATCAGGGACCTGTTCTCGACGGACCTGGATTTTGTCAGGACGAAGAAAATAAAGATTGGTTCATCAAGCACCAAATAACAAATTGCAAATCACAAATAAAGTTCAATCTTCAAATACCAATGAGCGAATCTCTGTTTGCTTTTGACTAACCGTTTCGAACTTTGCCTTTGCCCCATTGGAATTTATTTGTAATTTGTTNNATTCATAAGTGCCAAAAATAGCAAATTCCAAGTACCAAATAACAAATTCCAAAAAAATCAATTAGTATTGAGAGATATAGATTTGGTCATTGAGTATTGGAATTTATTTGTAATTTGTTATTTGGGATTTGGTATTTAACCATATGCCGACAATCGACATAAAAAAACGGGACCTCGAAAAACTCGTCGGGAAAAAGTTTTCCCTTGCCGTGCTCGAAAAGCACCTGATGCTCGCCAAGGCGGAACTCAAAGAGTATGCTGAAGCAGGGGACGACCTGAAGGTGGAGCTGTCCGACAGCAACCGGCCCGACCTCTGGTCCGCGGAAGGGATTGCGCGGCAGCTTCGGACCGCCCTGAACGGCAAATCCGACGAGTATTCCTTCTTCAAGCACGGCAGAAAGCCCTCCCGGGAGATCCGGGTCGCGCCTGAAATGCAGTCCGTGCGCCCCTATATTGCCGCCTGTACCGCGGCCGGCATTCGGATGAACGACGATGTGCTTGCCCAGATGATCCAGAGCCAGGACAAGCTTTCGGACATCTTCGGTCGGAAGCGGAGCACCGTATCCATCGGCATCTACGAACTCGACCGGATCACCTTCCCCGTGGACTATCGCCTTGCCGAGCCGTCGTCTGTCTCCTTCACCCCTCTGGGCATGGATGAAAAAATGGACCTTGCCCAGATCCTTGAGCGTCACCCCAAGGGGATCGAGTACGGCGATATCGTGAAGCCCTTTCCCGCCTATCCCATGCTCATCGACGGCATGGGGCGTGTGCTCTCCTTTCCGCCGATCATCAACAGCAGGGAGATCGGCACGGTAAAGCCGAACACCCACAATGTCCTTATCGAAGTGACGGGCACGGACATGCGTATGGTCATGCTCACCCTTAATATCCTCGCCGCCGGTTTTTATGACCGGGGAGGGGACATCGAACCGCTCCTGGTCACCTATCCCTATGCCACGGAGTTCGGAAAGAATGTTGCCTTGCCACAGGATATCTCCCGCCCGGTTACGACGAAGCTTTCCGCATTCTCGACAGGCCTCGGAGAGAATGTTTCTCTTGCTGACGTAAAAAAACGCCTCACGTCGTACGGTCACGCGGTCATGCCCGCCAAGGGGGGGCTCTCGATCCAGTGCCCCTTTTACCGTGACGACATCATGCACCCCGTGGACCTCGTCGAAGACTACGCCATCAGCAGGGGGTATGACGACTTCGCCCCGGTCATGCCGCAGCAGTCCACCGTGGGCATGCTGTCCGGGATCGAACTGCTGTCCGACACGGTCCGAACCTATATGATTGGCGGCGGTTTCCAGGAGATCATGTCGAACATCCTGTGCTCCCGGGAAGAGCTTGAAGACGTGATGCCCGAAGGCGAGCGTCTCGTCGAAGTCGATAACGTGATGTCCCTCGCCTATTCCGTTCTCAGAAACCGGGTCATCCCGTCGCTCCTGGGCGTGGAGGCGGCGAGTTCCCGGGTATTCTATCCGCACCGCATATTTGAAGTAGGCGAGGTCGCCGTGTTTGATAAGGCCGTGAACATGGGATCGCGCACGGACCTGAACCTCGCTGCGCTCCTTTCGCACCCAACGGCGAACTTTTCTGAAGCGCACTCTACCCTCGATGCCCTGCTGTACTATCTTGATCTGGAGTATCGGCTTGACGTCACGGAACATCCGCTGTTCATGCAGGGACGGTGCGGGAAGATCATTGCCGGAGGGAAGGAACTCGGGCTTATCGGCGAGATCCGGCCCGACGTCCTGGAAAAGCGCCAGATCACGATGCCCTGTGCCGCCTTTGAGGTGAATCTCGATATGATAGGGGGATTAGGGGAACAGAAAAAGAAATAGAATATATAAGCCCTTCATTACTGCAGTCCCCATTTCCTAATTCGAGCTTACCAGTACCAAATCTTTTTTGACAGGATGTTGCAGGATAAAATCTTGCATTGGATTCTTAACATCCTGTTAATCCTGTCTAAGACTTGCCTGATCAGTGATCTTTTTTTGTCGTAAGAATTGAAGTCGTAACAGGCTAAACCGTAATTCTGTTCGGCCAGGTGTAGATGTTCATCCGGTTGCCACGGGCGAAGCCGACGAGCGTAATGCCCATGTCCTCGGCATAGCTGATGGACATGCAGGAGGGGGCCGCGCGGCTGATGAGGATGGGGAAGCCGTTCCTGCCTGCCTTGGTGATGATCTCCGACGTAACCCTGCCGCTCGTCAGCAGTATCTTGTCCCGGATCGAGAGGTCCTCGAGAAATGCCCTGCCGATCAGTTTGTCCACTGCGTTATGTCTGCCGATGTCCTCGGCGAAGAAAAGGATTGTTTTGCCGTCGGAAAGGGCGGCGCTGTGCACGCCGCCGGTGGAGAGATAGAGGCTGGAGATGTTCCGGAACTCCCTGAGCAGTTTCCTGATGTTGTCGAGGGTCATGACCGGGCCTTGCGTCGTTACCCGGGTATCGAGTTCCTTGCCGTGGTTCGTGAAGGTGATGCCCCGTCCGCATCCCGAGGAGATGGTTTTCTTCTCGAACATCCTTTGCCAGTTGTCAGGCAGATCAACAAGTTCGATCGTAACCACGGCATCGCCCTCGTCGACGAGCAGCTTTTTTATCGATGATTTCTTGCGAACGATGCCTTCGGAGAGCAGGAAACCCACGGCAAGCTCTTCCAGGTCCGTCGGGGTGCAGAGGAGCGTCACGAAGGGCTCGTTGTTCATGACGAGCCTGACGGGGAGTTCCGCTGCGACTTCGTCGGTCACTTCATCAACGGTCCCGTCGGTGACTTTCAGGATCAGGGCATTTTTCTTCGGTTCCACGCTGGGAATATACCATAAAAGGGGGGGGAGGGGAAGATTGAATGCGAGTGCGGAGTGCCGAGTGGGGAATTCGGAGTGCGGAATGCGGAGTGGGGAGTCGGGAGTGCGGGGTGCGGAGTGCGAGGCCGGCATTGCAGCCGCGATTATCGCGACAACAGCTTGGTTAGGCTGTTCGAAAAAAGAAAGCCTCCGAAGGTGGTCTCCGGAGGCTTTTCGTATGCAGGTTATTACGGCTGTTCCGAGTTAAAAGCCCAGGTTGAGGCTCATCGAGTATGAATTCGCCGATGCAAAGCCTGCTTCCGCCACGATATTGAAGACCGGCAGCAGGCTGAACTTCAAGCCGACGAATGACTTGGTCTCGGATATCTTCTCTTTCGAAAGGGTGCCTGATGTATCAGAACTGTCGATCCAGACCTTGCCTATGCCCGCATAGGGCGTGAGCATGGCGAACCCCTTGCTGATCGAGATGTCCAGGGACTGGGTGCTCAGGTCGAGCGCATCAACGCCCGAGAGCTTGGTATATGCGCCGCGCAGGGCAATGGCCGGGGTCACCGTGCTTCCCTTGAGGATGGCCCACTTGACCTCGGCGCCGCTCAGCTTGACGTCACTGTCCGTGACGCTCGAATATACTGCTCCGATGTCGATGGCGATGAAGGGTATGCCGAGACGGGCATGGAGCCTCGGCACGAGAAGTGCACTAGGAATATCTGTTGCATTGTTGGTCCAGTACGATGCGTTTGAGTTGATATTGACTGACGTCACTTCTACGCCTATGTCGAAGTGGGGAAGTGTGCCGCCGCCGAGGGGTTCCGCAGGAGCCAGGGCATAGTAGCTCAATGCCAGACCGAGTTCAGTGCTGAGTTCCTTGAATTCAGCCTGAGTTCCTGTTAAGTTAAAGACGGTCTTCGCCATCGCCGGGACTGCAGTGAGAGTGAGCAGCAGGATAAGAACTGCAACAACAAATTTTTTCATAAATCCCTCCTTAACGTTCATTCATTTTTTTATGTTTGCCCTTGAAATAAAAGGCGTATATGTGCTCGAACTGTCTAATTTTTAAAAGATTATCAAACCAACCCCTGTTTGTCAAGGTAATAGTGCCGTGATCTCGATCCGGAATGGAGTTGTTCTATTTTCCGGCACGACAAGACACGGCTCCTGCCCGCTTCAGTGTTGCGCAGGTACTCATCTCCCTTTTTCTTGCGCCGGGCCTCCGGGACAGATATACTGTACCTATGGGCAACAGCCGCAGACGACAGAGCTGCGGGGCTCATGGCGCAGAAAAGCGCAGCGCTGGAGACCATCGAAGCACACCCCTTGACCTATGTTCGGACATCGAGATAATAAGCAGGGACGCGCCCGTCCCGCCGGCGGCCCGGTCGTGACGCAGTTCTGCCGCCTCGTCGGCACCGAGCCCCATGAGGTCATTGCCGTTGTCTGGTCTTTCCTGTATTTTTTCTGCCTCTTGTGCAGCTACTACATCCTTCGGCCTCTCCGCGACGAGATGGGAATCGCCGGCGGCGTGCAGAAACTGCAGTGGGTATTCACCGGCACCTTTGTCGTGATGCTTGCCGCTGTGCCGGTCTTCGGCGCCGCGGCGTCCCGCTTTCCGCGGCACCGTCTTCTTCCCGTTGTGTACTCCTTTTTCAGCGCATCCATACTGCTCTTCTTCGCGCTCTTTCGGGCAGAGGTGGGCCACGCTGCGGTGGCGCGGGCCTTCTTCATATGGATCAGCGTCTTCAACCTCTTCGTCGTCTCTGTGTTCTGGAGCTTCATGGCCGATCTGTTCAGCACCATCCAGGCGAAACGGCTCTTCGCCTTTATTGCGGCGGGCGGGAGCGCAGGAGCGATCGTCGGCCCTTTCCTCACGGCAGCTCTGGCCGTGCGGCTCGGGCCGGTGAACCTGCTGCCCATCTCCGCTGCTTTTCTTGGAGCCGCCATTGTCTGCATCAACCGTTTGGTGCAATGGGCCCATGGCAGGGGCAGGAAAGAACCGGAATCGACGGTGGATGCGGTGAGCGACGGAGAGGCATCGAAGGTGAAAGAGGGCAGGGAACAACCCATGGGCGGAGGGATATTGGCCGGCATCAGGCTCGTTTTTCGTTCCCCCTATCTCATGGGGATCTGCCTGTTCATCTGGCTCTACACCACGGTATCCACGTTTCTCTATTTCGAACAGGCCCACATCGTGTCCAATGCCTTTGACGATCCTGCTGAACGCACGCGGCTCTTCGCTTCGATCGATCTCGGGGTCAACGTCTTGACTATCGTCTTGCAGACGGTCATTACGGGCCGTGTCATCAAATGGCTCGGTCTGACCATGACGCTGGCGCTGGTCCCCCTGCTGGTGGTCTTTGGTTTCATCGGCCTCGGAGTGGCTCCTGTCCTGCCGGTCCTCGTTGCCCTCCAGATCATGCGCCGCGCCGGGAACTACGGAATCACACGGCCGGCACGTGAGGTATTGTTCACCGTCGTGGACCGGGAGGCAAAATACAAGGCCAAGAACTTCATCGACACCGTCGTCTACCGGGCCGGTGATGCGATCAGCGGATGGGTGTTCGTGGGGCTGAAGGGTCTCGGACTGAGCCTTTCGGGGATCGCGTTTATTGCCGTGCCCGTTGCCGCTGCCTGGGTAGCGACGGGTGTGATGCTCGGGAAAATGCAGGAAAAACTTCGTCAATCGTCGGAAGGGAGAACAGAGGTAGTGTCAAAGTTCTAAAAAAATACAGCTATTTAGCCACAGAGTGCATCCCGCAGAGCGGGACAGGCCCGAATAGCAGAGAAAAAAGGGAATGTAGAGAAGATAAAAGAATACAATATGAAATAAGGATTAACTGTTAAAATCTTCACTCATAGGTTGTTAAAAAGATAAATACGAGGTTTTTTAGGTTTCGCAAAGGGAGGGTGTACAGAGAACTTGTCTAATGAACTCTTTTTCAAAAAGTTCTCTGTGCCCGGGCCTGTCCCGCTCTGCGGGATGTGCTCTGTGGCAAAAACTTTTGACATTACTGAAACTGCGGCAGAGAGGTGACATCATGAACAATCGGAATGCAAAGGACGGCAAATTGATGACGCGACGGGACCTGCTTGTCACCCTTGCCGGCATGGGCGCGGGACTCGTGGGCCGGAATGCATTCGGCGCACCGGCGGCGGCCATTCGGCGGAAGATACCGCGGACCGGCGAAAGATTGCCTGCCGTGGGACTCGGAACGTATGATGCATTCGACGTGGGCCCATCGGGGCGTGCGCGGGCGCCTGTACGGGAAGTGTTGCGTCTTTTTGTCGAAATGGGCGGCACCGTGATTGACACGTCTCCCATGTACGGTAGCGCGGAAAGGGTGATCGGGGACCTGGCCGCGGACCTCGGCGCGCAAAAATCTCTGTTCGTCGCCACCAAGGTCTGGACCAGGGGCAGACAGGCGGGCATAGACCAGCTGGAAACCTCAATGAAGCTGCTCCGCAGCAACCGCATCGACCTGATGCAGGTGCACAACCTGGTGGACTGGAAAACCCATCTCAAGACCCTGCGTGGCTGGAAGGAGAAGAAGACAATCCGCTATATCGGCATTACCCATTACACGGAAAGCGCCTATGATGACCTGGAACGCATCATGAAGGCGGAGGAACTGGATTTCGTGCAACTCAACTATTCCATCGGGGCCCGCGAGGCAGAGAAAAGGCTGCTGCCGCTGGCAGCAGACCGGGGCATCGCAGTGCTCGCGAACCGGCCGTTCCAGAAGGCGGCGCTCTTTCGCAGGGTGCGGGGCATTAAGCTGCCGTCATGGGCCGCTGATTTCGACTGCAGCAGCTGGGCGCAGTTCTTTCTCAAATTCATCCTGTCCCATCGTGCCGTCACGTGCGCCATTCCGGCCACGAGCAATCCGAAACATCTTATGGACAACATGCATGCGGGCCGCGGCAGGCTGCCGGATGCCAAGACACGAAAAAAGATGGTGGAATTCATGGGGCAGTTGTAGAAAGAGCCGCTGTGACCGCATCTGAATCCTCTTGAGCTGATCCGTGGCACGTCAATGGTTAAGAACATCATGTGATGAGGCCCGGCTTGACAGCCCCGGTCACGGTGGTATAGTTAAATTATAATACTAATAAACTGGCAGTGGTTGCCCGCGCTTCGGCGCAACGAGGTGTAAAGAAATGAATAAATATGCTCATAAGGTTGGAGCGGTTTTCTATGGACTGTGGGGCGTACTGCATATCGTGGCAGCAGTAAAAGTATATCGCCTTGCATTGGCCGTGCCTGAGGATCTCGGAATGGTAAGTGCAAGAGTGATGCAGAATGCCTGGAATCTGGGATGGATCGCTCTTTTTGCGATCATTGTCGCAATAACGATGAACTGGAAAAACAGCCGCACGGGCTACTGGCTCAATCTCGTCGTGGTCAGCCTCGCGGATATCGGTTTTCTTTTAGCAGTTTTACTACCCGGCGCTTTGCCGCTCGCACCGGGGCTTGTAGGGCCGGCAGTGTGGGTGTTGGCTGTGCTATTCAGCACAATCGGTATCTATCAAAAGAAATAGAAGCTGAACCGTCTTGAAGCAAAGGAGCATTTACTTCTATTGATGCCTACGAAGGGGAAGCGTTTGGGTATAGGCCAGGATAGCTAGCTGCTGTTCGAGTGAAAGTGCGAGCATGGAGGGCATCTGTTCCCCCGGTTGTCCATACCGAATCTTATGCAGTGTTTCCCATGGATTGCGGGTAGCGACGGTGCCGATGTATTCAGGATTCTTTGGGTCACCGCTAAAATTGAGTAATGTGCCGTCAGCACCGTGGCATCGTGCACATATGGTTTGAAAAAGTCGACCGCCTGATGCCTTATCTCCCTTCGCTTTTTTGCTCGCGCGATCAATGTACTTGTCCATGTCGACCTGCCCGTAGACGACAAAAGCAGCGATTGCCTGCAGGGCTCTCTGCGGGAGTCGATCGAACTGGTGGGACTTATTCCTGAGGATTGCCGTTACCCGTTTCTCGGGAGTCCCTGCTGCTACACGGATCCCCCGGATACCGGTGTAATGACCTCCTCTTCCATAGGCGCCCTTGCTCCCTTTATAATCCCAGCCATGGCATTCCTTGCAGCGCCACGTGGATGTCCCTCGTTTCTTGCCAATTTCAGGATACGATGGATGTATTGATGCAGGTTTGGCGATTCCCAACTCCTTCCACCACTTGTCATAGAGCAGTCCTCCCGTGACGACTGTCTGCAAGCGTTCAGCTGGCAGAGTGTCGAGATTTTCAGAAACCGCAGTACTCGGGGTGAGCACGAACGCGGAGATCAGAAGAAAGACGATAATCAACATGGTATAGCGAATGCCTGCAGACTTCATATCGAACCTCCCGTGGTTATGTTATTTTCCGTATTTTGTGGCCATAGGAAGACAGAAAAACGGATGCATGAAACATCAGCAATCAGGCCTGACTTCCTCTGGTCGCCGTGCCGCATTGAAAAGCATCGGTGACTGTCTCCGGTCTTAAAATAGAGGCGTGGGAATGTCTCCCCAGCGTACATGGGGCGGCGGCGTTTCGACTCCGATGATTCGCCTAGTCTCGATATTAACCTTCGCCAGGATGATAGGGTCCCGGCCGTACGCTTTTTTCACGATATCCTTGCCTGTCATCGCAGGGGCGTGCGTCCGCGCCCTGGTAAAGAGCACTTTGTACAACCGTCGATCAAAGTCCGTCGACACATGATGCCCCCGATGGCCGCGGTGTCCTTTCTGCTCCACTTCCATCGGAAGATCAGGCAGCCTCCATTCGATCGGCACGACATAGACGAGAAAGCGGGCGGATTCAGCGGCATTGTTCAGCCGTGCTCGAACGGACTTGCTCTGTTTTGCCGTGTGAAATGCCGTGCGCAGCTCCGTATCGGTCAGCAATGCGGGCGAGAGTACTGCCGTGTCATTCATATAAAGACTGGATAGGCAAGACAGCGAATAGTTGCGCAGCACCATGCCCAGACCGACAGCCATCGTGACGAGGACAATATAAAGAACCACGGAAACAGCAATTCTTTTCTTGCCGGCAAAGACCGGGAAGCGCTTGAATAACAGAGAGAGCTTCCTCGGAAAAAACATTCCCGTCTGTGCCTGGTACGAGAGGTACGGCTCGCCGTACTTTTCCACCATCCGTTCCTCCTCCCAGCGGGCCAAAAAGTAGTATAGGTAAAGCATGGTTACGAACATGATGAGAACAAAAAAACGGGGCCAATGCAGAAGAGTACCGAGCCCCACAATGGCCAGCGCGAGGTATTGCGGATGGCGTATGGCGGCATACAGACCTCCGGCAACCGCTCCGGTCCGCCGGACCTTTGTCCAATAGATCTGGACAAAGCCGACCATGAATAACGCAGCGCCAACGAGCACGAGGGGTTTACTCAGCTTGGGAAGTACATTGAGTATTGGACTGGAGGTCCGGGAAAAATGAGGAAGGAAGAAGCCCGTCATCCAAGCTGTGGCCGATGATGAGTGCAGCAGGTTCAACCAGTCGCCGTAGACAGAATAGTAGTAGAGCGCAAAAGGGCTGATCATGAACAAGATCTCGAAGACAATGATCACATAAAAAAACCATGCGGCGGGTACAAGGGCTTTTTTCAGGTCTACCATGGCAGTCTCCCTGTTTTGGATTATCACTCTGTAAAAAAGGATAAAAAAGTAAGAAGTTTAGACAACCGACGAAATAATTATGCATACATTTGATTTCATTGTCAAGCATGAGTAAGAGCGTTCAGCCAGGATGCGTCCTAACTGATCCTGTGTAACGGATCGTGGCGGGGATGTTTGATATATTCTGACAGGCGAACGATGAGGGATGGAGGAAAGCAGACTAGGCTACGAGGGGGCAGGGGGGCATAGTTATGCACCGTATGATCCAACGACGCCGAAGTTCTCGCGGCTCCCTGCTTGATTCGGCGATGGTGTATCACGCATTCGCTGCATACAGCATTTCGAAGACCGACATGCCTTTTTCCAGGGCCTGAGCATCCTCGGTGATGGTCTTTCGTATTCCCGTCAGAATTTCTTCTATACCCGAAGCTTCCGGGGTCTCGTATTTTCCGTCCTTCATGTCGAGCTCATGAACGATATCGGCGATTTTTTTGAGGGCCTGGTCCGACAGGCCAAAGGTTTTGACGAGCACCTCAAAGGTGCAGAGATCGCCCTGGTGAGTGAACTCACCACCCCGGATGTCGAAAG
The DNA here is from genome assembly GCA_003454665.1 of Nitrospiraceae bacterium. Taxonomy (GTDB): domain Bacteria; phylum Nitrospirota; class UBA9217; order UBA9217; family UBA9217; genus UBA9217. The sequence goes on from DMKB01000183.1 coordinate 10,274, forward strand.
CAACATGCTGCGGAGTGAGCTTTTTCGCGTCATGATCTTCGGTGAACGTAAATTTCGCATTCTTGTCTATAAACTTCCGTATCAGCCATGCTGAGGCCATTCTGTCGATGAACGGCCTTGTGCGGGTGACCCATATCTTCCCTTGATACTCTTCGACCCGTCGGGACGTTATCGAAGGAGACGGGCACTCCTTTTTGTCACGGCCCATACGCTTCAGAGCGCCTTCAACGGCGCCCATCTTCTCCTTCATTTTTTTGCCCACCTCTGATGAAAAAAAATCGATCCTGGTGACTGCGTGAAGATCCCGGGCGAGGCGATGGAACTGCTCTTCAATCTGTTTGGATCCCCGGGTTCCGCTCCCTTTTGTTACACTGTTCACCTTGCGTTCAAGCGTATCAAGCTTTTTATCGATATCCCGGTAGTCATTCTCCCGCTGTTTGGAGAAGAGCCTCTTGAGGTCCCCGTCGTCCATGGGCTCTATATTCTGCGTCTGAACGAACGTACCGTCACCACCCATGGCGTCAACTTCCTGGGTCAGCCATTCAAAAAACTCATAGTGTTCCTCTGAGAAGGGGAGGAGGTAGACCGTGTTCTTCAACTGGACCGCGCCGGCCTTTGCCAGCCTTCGCCAGATCTTAATCCTGTTGTTCACCGGTTTTGACGGCACGGTATAGAAAAACATTAGCCATGCATGACCTGATGTCAAAATCCCGGACCTCCCTAGTTCTTTAAATCAGCGATTGCGAGAACCTTTCTTCAGAGAATACCTTGGAACGAAAACATCGTGGCGCCTCTTCATGATGCCTCTTCGTAGCAGACCTCGCCGTACTGGCAATCATCGGGCTGAAGGGGATGCTCCTTGATATATTTGAGATTCCGTTTCCGCTTCTGCTGCTCCTCAAGGATCTCCCGTGCATCTTCGAAATCACCTGCTTCCGCAAAGGCTACTGCCGCGAGATTGCCCTCGCTCGTTGATGGTTTCGCGGCATATCCGGCTGCCCCGATTCCTTCTCCCTCGGCCAGAGCAACGTCTGCAAAAGCGTCTTCTATTTTTTCTATCAGTCTTTTCATGAGACACCTCCTGGATATCAACATAATGTATCATCTGTTACAATAATAACAACCGTTACTAATGATGTCAAGGGCAAAATTCCTAGAAAAACATGATTATACGACTTTAGGGCAGATTATCATAACTGCCTTCTCATGAGTGAAATATATCTATCATTAGAGCAGCGCCGGCACGTCGGACAGGCAGCCCCATACCAGACGGAACATACGGAAAAAGTAGAATTGTTATTTCCCGAAGAATTCGATAAAATAATAACATGAAGAATATCGTCTCATGGCTCATACCGATCTCTCTGGGTGCTGCATTCGTGACGTCCCTTGCAACGGCTTCTTCCCCAGGGGGCAAGATCTGCCTGCCTACACCCCCGGATATGCTCGGCCCGTTCTACACATCCGGCGCCCCTCTGCGTTCGAGCGTGGGGAAGGGATATGTGCTGGCCGGCACGGTCCGGTCTTCTGCGGCCTGTTTTCCCATCACGAAGGCACGCATTGAGTTCTGGCTCACCGGTCCCGACGGACAGTACGGTGATGATTATCGGGCAACGATGTTCTCGGATACATCCGGCACGTACCGCTTCTGGAGCAATTCTCCAAAGCCCTACTTCGGACGCCCGCCGCACATCCATATCCGCGTCACAGTAGACGGATACCGCACCCTGGTTACGCAGCATTACCCAGAACCGGGCACTTCAAAGGCCGAATTCGACCTCGTCCTGACCCCTGAGAAATAAGCTTTTCTTGTCCGCAAGCCAATTCCGATCTGAATGGGTGCACGTCTATTTCTCGTATCCACGTTCACCCCGTTAGGGTATCATTGACCCTAATGGGGTAAATCTGCGGCCGATTTCTTTGGGCGAAGGATGGGGGCGGAGGAAGGCAGACTCGGGGAATGGGAGGCGAGGGGACAGGGTGACATAATTACTCACCGGGTGCAACAATGTCCCCCTGCGGGTTCCTTGACTGCGGTAATCGCTCAAGCGGGATGTATTCTTTTGCAAAGTGTATTGCGTGGTACACGGCGATTATCTTCGCGAAAAGGAACACTACACCGAGCACGAGGGGGATCATCTGGCGCCTGGCCGGATCAACCGCTTCGAAGAAGGTGACACGATGAGAAAAAACAAAAAGGCCAACAAGGATGATTTCTCCCAAAGCGCCCAGGATACCGAGGAATGGATGGCGGGTATAAAAATACCCACCACCCGGCAGAAGGATCGAGAAGAATGCTGCCGCGCCTGTGCGCTTGAACCCGAGGCCGCATTTCGAACACTTGGACACTTTTGATTCAAGAGGAAACGCACACTTGGGGCAGAGGTGATGACGCATCCGGAACAGCGTTGTTCTTTCTCCGCCCAGCTGAAGCTCAGGAATGATCGCCTTCAATTTCTTGCTCTCATTAAGAGAGCGAAACGTTTCCTTTTTGCCATTCTTATACTTTACGGTAAATCGCCTTCGAAACAGGGAGGCCAGGGTGATCGATTCCACATCGTCAAAGCGGATCTGTGCCACTGAGTGACGCGGGGAGAAGTTCACTCTTGAAGGAAAGTGGAGGATCCTCCTGTTCGTAACGACCAGGACACAGCGCTTCAGAAAAAAGGTGGTCCATCCGCTCGTGACCTGCTCAACGAGTGACGTCGGGGAGCATCCCCGCATGGCAAGAAGAATTTCCTCACCCAACTCGAGGAATTGCTTCAACACGGTTTCATATTTCTCCAGCATCTTTCGCTGCCGTTTTTCGATCTTTTCATTATACAATCCCTTGGGCGTGGTGAACGCAGTCTCCTGGCTGATCGGCAGACCGAGTGCTTCCACGTCCGGGAGCGTGTACTCCTTCATTTCACCTCCGAAAAGATGTGATATTCATTTAATGAACGCCGACTCCATCGAATAATAATTCCGTTATGGCAGTATCCTTGTATTTATCACCCTTGTATACGTCAAGTATCTCGAACTTCAAGATAGTTATTTTTTTCGGCTCAAGCATAATAACGGGAAAATTAGCCGACTGTATTTGAAGCGTGTCCTGCAATTCAAAGACGGCATACGGTTTTTCATTGACATACATCTTGAGCCTTTTTACTCTTGAATTTGCCTTCCATACCGCCTTGCTTTTCCTGTACCCATTCACCATCAGCAGTGCATTCACGCCCAGACCGGGAGATTCTCGTTTCGTAAGGTCAAAACCATACTCCACGTATTCACCGGTGCCGTAATCGGGCTTACCTTCCACCCAAGCAGTCGTGATATCAAAATCATGGGCCTTGTCAGCAGAGTAGTCTATGCCTTTATGGCTCGGAAGGGTGGAAGATGCCCTTTTGGTCGAAACGAAACCACCACAATACCAGCTGCAACCGGGAAATACTTCATTGCCCGAAAGAACAGCCTCATCCTCATCCATGACCTTCGCGGTGTAAACAGGCACCTCGGCAAGCACGTTCGAGCACATCATAAAGCCAATCGTGACCAGCATCGGCAGCGATCTGTTCATTCATCATCCTCCAAATAATTGTATGACGTAAGTATAGAAAGAATACCTTTGGCTGTCAAGGTCGAGGCGGGTAAGGGGGAATGGAAGGCAGACTAGGTGACTAGGAGACGAGGGGACGATGAATGACAGACTCGGGGAATGAGAGATGGGGGAATGGAAGGCAGAGAAGGCGACTAGGAGACGAGGGGACAAGGGGACTAGTAGGATGTTCCTGAAGCTCTCTAAGTTTGCCCCTGTGGTCCCTACAGTCCCCCATGGTACGCCCTACCGTTCAAACAATCGCCTGTCCGCTACGCGATTCTCATGCCGCCTATTTTTCACGATAAATCAGCCCGACGGCAATACCCGATGCGGTTATCACCACCATGCCGGCAAGGAACCAGGCGAAGGCCAGGATGCCCGGTATCGGCAGGACAGCGTACCAGCTCAGGCTCTGCATTGGTGACAGCATGAGCCCCATAAGCACACCGTACCGCAAACCCTGTCCCAGCCCGCTCTTGCCTGTCTCGTGACCCTTGGTGTAGATGAAAGCAAAAAAAGGAGCAAAAATGAGGTACCCCAGCCAGCTGAGCCACATAAGGCCCATCATCTCTGCCTGCGGTCGCCAGACCTGTGCAGTCTTCAAGTAGAGGCCTTGCAGCAGCATTCCGTGAATGATCATTTCGAGGACGAAAAAAACCACAACTACTGCCAGACTTGCGAGTAACCACCTTTTTGTGTTCATACCGATTGCCTCCTTTAAACGATTTTTTTTACGCTGCCCCGTTTAGGCAAGCGGTACAAGTATATCATTGACGATGCGGCGGAACAATAAAAAAAGATCAAATCATGCCAAAATAGAAATGTCCTGCCTTTACCAGAGTAGAAATGTCTGGTTTTTATCTGTGATTTCTGTACGGGGCTAGAAAACTCAGGCCTGGCTCACGGCAATGTGTGCTACCTGAGCTATGACGCGGATCGTGGCGACAATGTCCGAATGTCATTAACGGGTGAGCGATTGCAGATTCACTCATGATGCCAATACACATATTCTTTTCATTCATGTTGCTGCAAATCGCTATACCCAGACCTCTCTTAGTGTCTCGCGGAAAAAAACATCAAGCATTTCCATATTTGTTGATACTTTCGGCATGGATTTGACAAAATGGGTGTAATAAATAATTTCATTTTCAAGAAATTCGTTGATTGCTGATATTCTTGGCTCAGTGGCCAACTCTTCGCCGTCCTTTTTTCTTTTCAATAATCTGTCTATCGCACTGTGCAAACCATCCTGCAATTGCTGATCATTGAAAAGAAGTTCAAACTCAGTAGGTGGCATCGTATTATATTTTTCGATCCATTTGCATGCCAGTACAGGGCGCAGAACGTAGAAGTACTTTTTTACTTTCACGTGCTCACCCTTAAGATACTCACGATAGTTACCCTCAGCCATATGTAAATAATGGTACATGCATGATTGCGGTGAGAAGATCGACTGCATCATGCTTCTCATTTTCTTGGCCGTAGTATACTGCTCCAAATATACAATTGGTGATTGCAGCCACTCCAGAAGCGGCGGATTAGATTTATAAAAAAGTTGTAAGCCTTTTCGCAAATCCCAACCACTGATATCGAGAGGATGTTCGTCAAGGTATTCAATAACGTCTCTTCTCTGCTGAACGGTGATATACCAATCCTGCGGGTGCGCATAGATAAAGCGGACATCGTAGTCACTGTCTTGAGATGCAAAGCCCCAGGCTTGACTGCCTGACTCGACGGCATACAAGATCCTAACTTCGTGATCCTTCTCAATTTGATATAGGCGTTGTTTAATTTTATCGAGCATAGTTAGTGAGGGCATTAGTACATATTAATTCGTAGCAATAAATATAGGGTAAAAATAATCGTATGACCAGTTGATTTTATGTTAATATCAGACTGCAATATTTTTTCAAAGCAGCCAAGGAGGTGATGTTGTGAAAACTTCACAGGCAACAGCAGCGGTGTTCTTTACCGCGTTTAAAGCGCTCAAGAGCACAGAAAAAGAGGCATTTCTCAAGAAGGTCGTCAAGGACCGAGAGTTGCGGGAAGACTTGATCGACATCGCCCTGACCGAAGAAGCAAAAAAGGTTAAAGGTACGCCCGTTTCCGCCAAGGCGCATTGTGCCTACCGAAGAGAAGCCTGCCGTTAATATTCTCATAAACCTAACGACATATTTTATTAAAATCCGCGCTCATCTAAGAAAATCCCGTCCAAGAGTATGGAAATTTCCAAGCACGAATTTTTACACACGCTTCCGCTAGCCGCAGCGTGGCGCTGCTTCACGCATAATCCTGTAATACAAGGACCCTAATCTCTTTTATCTTCTTGAGCTTTTTGTCATTGGTGAGAAAGGCATCGGCTTTGATATCGAGGGCGGTTGCAATCTGAATAGCATCAAGGGCCCGCAGGTCTGCATAGTGCCCTCGCAATGTGCCCGCTTCTTTTGCTATGTCAGTGGTTATTTCAAGTAACGTAAGATGCGCACCATGCTCAAGATACTCGACAAACTTTTTCGCAAGTATTTCGTTGCCTGTTTCAATCGGCTTCGGGAGAACTTCTGTGAGGGTAACCACGGAAGAATATGCACTGATATTACGGGAGGGGAGCGTCTCGACGATTTCTTTGGTAGGTGGTCCGAAAAGAGGATGTGCTTCTATGTAATAGATGATCGGCGCGGTATCGATAAAGACGCTGCTCAGGCGGGTCAACTCATCGGCTATGGTCATGTCCTGTCTTCCCGGAGACGGTCGATATATTCCTGGGCGTCTTCATGCACCCACAGGCCTTTTCCAAGTCCATACAGCTCTCTCAAGTCATATTCCTTTTTCACGCCCTCCCCGGGCTTTTTCAACCGATGAGCAAGCCACTCTACCAGTTTCAACTTTTCTTCGGGCGCGAGTTTTTCGATATCTTTTTCTATTTTTTCGAGCGTTGTACATTTCCGCATCGTGCATCACCTCTTAAAAAAAGATTACACGAAAACAGTGGAAAATGCAAGGGAAATGAGCTTCACTGCGGCGGGAAGTTCTTGTTTCTTAAAAAGCAAATCCTAGTAAATCCGTGAAAATCCGTATCCAAGAGTTTTGTCCTATCCTTTATCGTCCCTTTTTAAAATCATCGAGAAGTTCCTTGACATCATCAGCCTGATCTTTATTCACCATAAGCTTTGCTGGCTGAACTGACGGATATAGTGAACCGAACTGTTCGTCTGCGAAATAGTACATTATATTCCGGCTGTCTAGAATTGATTTGATAACCGCAATTTCCCCTTTGTCATATGTGGCATATACTTCCTCGTACTTCACATATTCCGGCTCCGGTTCAGGCGGCGGTTCCGGCGGCAATTCCGGGACCAGCTCAACCTCGCAGTCCGCGCATTGTGTAAATCCACGCCGGTATTCTGTTCTGCATATAGGGCAATACATGAGTAATCAACCCTGTGTAAACTTTTCTTTCAAGGGGGATTCTTTCATCAAGAACTTACTGGCAGCAGTAAAAATCATAAAATTGATATAGAACAGGACAAAATTATAAAAAAATGCGTATGCTATAAATATCATGAAGTTATCTTGTACGTTAATTTTAAGTAGTGCAGGTAGGCCCAACTTGATAACAGGATGCATTATAACTGTATGCATCAATGCTAATACTATCAACAGTAGGCTCGATATTAAATTCTTAAAAAGAAACTTTAACCCTAAAGGAATTGCAGAAATGTTTTCTCTCATCAAAAAAATAAGCGGTAAAATATAGATGAGAAGAATTGCGATGAGCGTCTGCAGGCTAACGTGAGTTATGGCAAGGAAACCCTGTATTTGTTTATGGTCCACTGCTATTAAGCTCATAGCATTAAAAATGATATGGAACGGTACATAAAAAAGAAGAATTACCGCATAATAATTCCATACATGCGTCTTAAACAGTGAGAACAATTCCGTTCTGGGCTTTTCATACAGTGTCTCTATCAGCCGGCCATATGGCAGGGTAAAGAAAGATTTGGGCGACCAAACTGCTGGCGGCGAGCAAAAACATTTTGCCTGGAAAGATATAAATACTTACCAGGGACAATAACAGAATAAGTATAATATTAGCGTTAACAGTATTAAATGATTCAGCGAGATGCTTTTTCATGTCTGCTCCCGTGCCACGGATCGCGGCGAGGATTTCTGATAGCTTTAAGGGTGAGCCAGGGGGAATCTGTGGGAATAATAAATCTCAAAAAAGCTCACCAGCAATTCTAACTCATTTCAGCCTTCAAAGAGCGCTCTATCTTCTTTATTTGTTGATTAAGTTCATTAATCACAATTTTCCTAATATTCTGTAACTCCGGATCTTTAACACTCCTAATAGCAGCTCTTCTTTTTTTAAGAATTCTAACTCGTTTCACAAACCAATCTGAATATTCTGGGCCCACGTTGCCCACGAGTCCATCTAATGCATCTCGACTGGCTACGTCGTCATAATGTCGTTGCAATTCATTTAAAAAAATGTTAGGAGATGCAGTTATTGATTGCCCAAGGCTCATTAGGTCAATCTCTGCAAGCTCTCCATCCAAAAAGGGGATAATCTTAAAAGCTAATTTCATGAATAATAGTTCGCCCGATGCCACATGATGAGTAAATTTGTTCTGTAAGTTGGGATTCTTCAACCAATTCAAATTAAATGAAGAATTGCTATCATGAGCTTCTCGTATCAGGCCAATACATTTACGATAATCCCTTTTATTCTTTGATGTAACAAACGTTGCGCAAGGGTCGCTAGAGCTTTCGATGGCAACAGCGTCACTGATGAGTGTATTTAATAAGAATATGCAAATAACAAATAACCATTTTTTGGAATCTATCATCAAAAAGAATTGTGGCATATGAAACCTCAGACGTTGCAACAAAAAGCGAGCTTATTTATAGATGCAAGAATATAACGGATTTGAATCTCTGTCAAGGGTGATGGCGAAGCCGGAGAGGGAAGATGAGAAGGACGATTTGCTTATAGAGTCTTTTATTAATCCGCGCAAATCTGCGTTCATCCGCGGCCAAAACCAAATTCATCGGGCCTCTTTTTTTAGAGGCGTTTTATCCGTGCCAACCAGTGTCCACGAGTGGCCGCCTCTGTCGCTAGGCTATCAGTGGCTAAAACAGCTACCCTAAGGACACAGCACCAGATCCCAACACGCCCTCGATCTCACTGATCAACTGCTCACTCGGATTTACCATGATATCCTGCCCAACGGAGATCAGGGATTCTTTCCGCGCGGGATTCTGCAAACGCAGAAACACGGGTATCTCACCTTTATGATTCATCAGGATATCCTTCACCTTCACAAGATCATCTTCCGTCAACCCAGTTGCATTGAACCGGATATCCAACCGCGTCGTGCCTTTTTTCTTCACCTCATCGAGGAGATGCAAGCGCGTGGCCTTGATCTTGGCGCCCTGTTCGCTCTTGTCGAGCATGCCGCAGACGATGAGAGGCGTGTCAGTCAGGAGCATGTGGTGGGCGGTCTTGAAGAGGTCGGGGAACACGATGACCTCCACGTTGCCGGTGAGGTCTTCGAGGGTGAGTATGGCCATGCGCTCGGCGTTCTTCTTGGTGATCTTCTGCTTCATGCCGGCGATGATGCCGCAGATCGTCACTTCCTTGCCGTCCTGCACGCTGTCGAGGGTCTCGGTGTTTGCCGAGGCATAGCGCTTGATGTCCTCCTGGTAGGCGGCCAGGGGATGGCCGGTGATGTAGAAGCCCAGACTTTCCTTCTCGAAGGCCAGAAGCTGGCTCTCTGTCCATTCTTTGACGTCCGGCAGGGCAGGGTCTGCTGACTCGTCCATGGCGTCGAACATGCTGAACTGGCCGCTGGCCTCGCGCTCCTGGTGCTGGTTCCCGTGGTCCATGACCTTGTCGATGGCCTCGAACATCTGCGCCCGCTGCGCGCCCGTGAGGTCGAAGGCCCCGCACTTGATCAATGCCTCGACAACGCGGCGGTTCACCCTGCGCAAATCCACCTTCCGGCAGAAGTCGGAAACAGAGGTGTATGCGCCTTTCTTTTCCCGCGCCTCGATGATGGCCTCGATGGCTGAGAGACCGACGTTCTTGACGGCTGCTAATCCAAATCGTATGGACCCGATGGTGCTGCCGGGCTCTACAGTGTCCCGTTCATGGGCTTCGACGACAGTGAAGTCCGACCGGCTCTGGTTCACGTCAGGCGGCAGGATCTCGATGCCCATCTGCTTTGCCTCGAAGATGTACTTCACCACCTTGTCCGTGTCCTGGACTTCGCTCGTCAGCACCGCTGCCATGTACTCCACGGGATAGTGGGCCTTGAGAAAGGCGGTCTGGTACGAGATGAGGGCGTAGGCCGCACTGTGGGACTTGTTGAACCCGTACTCGGCGAACATTGCCATGAGGTCGAAGATCTTCTTGGCCTTTGCCTCAGGCACCTTCTTCTCCTTGGCGCCCTTCATGAACCGCTCCTGCTGCTTTGCCATCTCCTCGGGCTTCTTCTTTCCCATGGCCCGGCGCAGGATGTCGGCCTCTCCCAGGGAGAAGCCGGCCAGGGCCGAGGCGATCTGCATGACCTGTTCCTGGTACACGATGACGCCGTAGGTGTCTTTCAATATAGATTCCAGGGCCGGCAGTTCATAGGTGATCTTCGTCGAGCCTTTTTTGCGCTTGATGAAGTCGTCGACCATGCCGCTGCCCAGGGGGCCGGGACGGTAGAGGGCAACGAGGGCAATGAGGTCCTCGAATTTCTGGGGCTTCATTTTAATTATAATATCCCGCATGCCTGATGATTCGAGCTGGAAGATGCCGCCGGTGTCGCCCTTGCCGAGCATCTCGTAGGTATGGGCGTCTTCCATGGGGATGCTCTCGATGTTGAACTCTTCGACCGTTGCCAGGGGGGCCTTGTTGAGCCGCTCGTTCACGAGCTCCACGGCCTTGTCGATGACCGTCAGGGTCCGGAGGCCGAGGAAGTCGAACTTCACGAGGCCGATCTTCTCCACGCCGCTCATGTCGAACTGGGTCGTTACCTCGTCCTTCGGCGTCTTGAAGAGGGGCAGGTACTCGGTGAGGGGCTCCTCGGAGATGACCACGCCGGCTGCGTGCTTCGAGGCGTGGCGCACCTGGCCCTCGAGATGGAGGGCGATGTCCATGAGCTCTGCCATGCGGGGGTCTTTCTTCGTCAGATCTTTTAAGCGCGGCTCCTGCTTCATGGCCTCTTCGAGGGTGATGTTCAGCGTGTTCGGCACGAGCTTGGCCACCCGGTCCACCTCGACGTAGGGGATGTCGAGGACGCGGCCCACGTCGCGGATCACGCCCTTGGCCATCATGGTGCCGTAGGTGATGATCTGGGTCACGTGGTCTGCGCCGTATTTCTCGGTGACGTACTTCAGCACCTCGTCGCGGCGGTCCATGCAGAAGTCCACGTCGATGTCAGGCATGCTGATACGTTCAGGATTGAGGAACCGTTCGAAGAGGAGATTATAGGGCAGGGGATCGAGGTCGGTGATGCGCAGGCTGTAGGCCACGAGACTGCCGGCAGCAGAGCCGCGGCCAGGACCTACGGGAATGCCATGTTCTTTCGCATAGTGAATAAAGTCCCAGACGATGAGGAAATACCCGGCAAAGCCCATCTTGGACAGCATATCGATCTCGAACTCCAGCCTTTTTTCATAGACTTCTCGGTCGAAGCTGTCCTTGCCGCGGACTGCCTCGATCTCTTTGAATCGCTGCTCCAGGCCGGTGTTCGCCAGTTCCGCCATGTAGGATTCCAGGGTGTAGCCTTCGGGAACGGGGAAGTGCGGCAGATGGTATGTGCCCAGCTCAAGCTCCAGGTTGCAGCGCTCGGCGATCTTGACGGTGTTCGTAATGGCCTCGGGCACGTGGGAGAAGGACTTCTTCATCTCCTCAGGCGTCTTCATGTAGAAGGTCTCGGAGGTGAAGTGCATGCGGTCTGTGTCCTTCACGATCTTGCCCGTCTGGATGCAGAGCAGGGCGTCGTGGGACTTGTGGTCGTCCATGTCCAGGTAGTGGCAGTCGTTCGTGGCGATGAGGCCGATGCCCGTGTCCTGGGAGAGCTTGATCAGCTCCCGGTTCACTGTCTCCTGCTCGGGGATGCCGTTGTCCTGGAGCTCGAAGTAGAAGTTGTCATGACCCAGGATCTCCTGATAATCGAGGGCCGCTTTCTTCGCTTCATCATATCGGTTCTGGAGAAGGAGGGAGGGGACCTCGCCGCCGAGGCAGGCCGAGGATGCGATGAGGCCTTCGCTGTGCTGTTTCAGCAGTTCCTTGTCTATGCGGGGGCGGTAGTAGAAGCCTTCGAGATAGGCGGCGGTCACAAGCTTCACGAGGTTCTTGTACCCCTGTTTGTTCCGCACGAGGAGGATCAGGTGGAACGAAGCTTCGTCCTGGTGTCCCGACTTGGTGGTCTTGTCGAAGCGGGAGCCCGGCGCCACGTAGATCTCACAGCCGACGATGGGCTTGATCCCGGCCTTCATGGCCTTCTGGTAAAAGGTGAGGGCGCCGAAGAGATTGCCGTGGTCCGTAACGGCGACGGCGGGCATCTTGAGCTCTTTTGCCTTGGTTACGAGGTCATTGATACGAATGGCCCCGTCCAGGAGGCTGAACTCGGTGTGGAGATGGAGGTGGACGAAATCGGCATGCGTCATAAATGCAATTTGGGACGCGGATCAACGCAGATAGCCTAGCACCAGAAGCGGCCACTAGTGAACGCAGATCAAATTCAATTTAAAACCAATCGGGCACGAATAAAATAATAAAAAAAACGTAACGGGACACAGATGAGACGGAAAAAACGGGTTTATAAAATTTTAAAAATAATTAAGACTCTTATAAAACATTTAATGAATTCTTAATTTCTTATCTGCGACCGTCTGCGGTAAATAAATTCTTTTCTCTGTGTTCTCTGTGAACTCTGTGGCAAAAATATGGAGGCGGCGATCGGATTTGAACCGATGATGGAGGTTTTGCAGACCTCTGCCTTAGCCACTTGGCTACGCCGCCCTTCGCTTATCTATCGTTGAACGTTCTGAGATTGAAAGTCAGGAGACGGGATTGGGAGTTTGGAGTTGTGCAATGAGGTTAACACTCCGAACTGCGAACTCCGAAATGAAAAATCATGGAGCGGGTGGTAGGACTCGAACCCGTGACCCCAACCCTGGCAAGGGGCAAGGTTTATCCGCGTTGTCATTCCCCGCCTTGCTCTTCCTCTTTTTTTATTCAACGGTTACCAACTGTCAGGAGATAGCGGTTTTCCGTCCTTTACCTCCTTTTCCCGAACTCTACGGACACACGAACTGCGCAGTGCCGTCTCTGTACGGGACAAACAGAATAGTAATGGAAAACGGGGGTGATGTCAAGTCAAATAGATAAGATTTGCAGCACCTTACCAGGAGAAGTAACTGAAACACATGAAGAAGGCAGAAAATCACAAACTCAACTTCGGAGGCAACGTTTCGCTTGCCAGTGGAGGTCTGCTTGAGCGCTGACCCCGTGGCCGCAATCCCGCTCGAGCGGGACGGGATGTCGCGTTGTTCAGTCCCGACATGTCGGGATGCTGGAGGGGCTCCACCGGAAAATTCCGGAAGAGTTTGCTCAAGTGCTGCGCAGGTTTTCGTTCTGGAAAGAGGAGTTGCGGGGAGTGCCGGCACAGATGCACTATCGCGTTGTTCCTTTTGATGAAACGTGCAGATGGTAATGCATAAAGTACTAAGAGCCTCTGGGCTGAAAAGGTAAATCATTCATTTGCCCTATTGACTTTTCTCTGCTTTTCTGCAAAAGACAGGCATGAGGATAAGACTAAAGTTGTAGTAGGGTACTTCTGCGACTAATACAAAAGTTGACAAGATTCCTTTTTTCTGCTATTCATAAATTTATATCGTAATAAAATTATTCTTTCGGCCTTCCTTAAAAAGCCATTCAAAAGTTTCGTGATTGCACCGATTAGACATTTTTCTTCTAAACAGAGCTCTTAATTTGTGTGATCGTTTCGTTAAAGCTAAGTAATCAGAACTGAAACACTTCACGGTAACTATTCGTCTGTAAAGGATCTACGGGTTTTCTGGGAGAATATCCTGGCGAGAAGGCGCCAATTCCGTCCCTTCCCTGATCAGCGATTTCCACTCTCCGACCATTATGATCCAGATCCATCTCTTCCTGACAAGTCATATTGCAGCAAAGCAGCATGCATAGACGGTTTTTAGCTCGATGAAGTCACTCATCGTATTCAAACATCTTCGCTCGTTTCCTCGGATTAGACTACACGTTAAACTGGACAAGCCAGCATGACACGACTTGATAGGGGAAAAGTATGGGAAAAAGGGCCAGCAAGAGGATACCGGTCAGTTTCGAGGCAGATCTCTCCTTCGGTAACGTAACGTATAAGGCCTTCGTCGTAAATATTTCGGAAAAGGGCTTATATATGATCGCAGCACCGGGCGAGGAACATTTTGCCAGTTGTGATGAAAGGACGTTGACGATAACATTCCAAATTCCATCAGGGCGATTTTTGAAATTCCCGTGTAAAGAAGTATGGTCCGGCGAGGATATGTCCGGGCATTCATCAAAGAAGATGGGCGTGGAAATCCAGGATCCTCCAGCTGAATTCAAGGAATTCTACAAGACCTCTTACTACAAATTAAAAAACGAAATATCTCATGACGCCATTGCGGTTATCGGCATGGGCTGCTACTATCCGGGCGCCCCGGATCTGAGATCGTTCTGGGAAAATATTCTTGCGCGCAGAAGGGGATTTCGCCGGATTCCTGACCAGCGGCTCCCCCTGTCCGAATATTATGATCTTGATCCATCCGCCCCTGACAAGACCTGTGCGAACCGGGCCGCAGTTCTTGATGGGTTTGAGTTTGACTGGATCAAGAGGGGCATTCCGAAAACGGTTGTTGAGTCCACAGACATTGTCCACTGGTTGGCATTGGAAGTTGCTCTCCGGGCACTGGAAGATGCCGGATATAGTCGCGAGAATATTCCTTCCGACCGTTCAGGGGTCGTTCTCGGGAATACCTTGACCGGTGAGCACAGTCGATCTCAGAATATGCGACTGCGCTGGCCTTACGTCAAAAAGGTATTGAACGCTGCCGCTTCAAAAAGAAAGTTGCCCTCTGACCTGATTACCGAATTAACTGATACCATGGAAGTATATTACAAATCTGCTTTTGCTCCTATTACCGAAGATACCCTCGCCGGAGGTCTTTCCAATACCATTGCCGGGAGGATCTGCAATTTCCTGGATCTGCGCGGTGGAGGGTATACCGTAGACGGAGCATGTTCTTCGTCTCTCATTGCGGTTACTACAGCCGCTACAGCCCTGTCTAACGGCGTTCTCGACCTTGCGATTGCCGGGGGGATTGATATCAGCCTGGATACGTTTGAACTCATCGGTTTTGCAAAAACAAATGCGTTGACCAGAGAGGATATGCGTGTGTATGATCGCGGCGCCAGCGGTTTCATTCCAGGTGAAGGCTCCGGTTTCGTGGTATTAAAAAGACTGCAAGACGCTTATGCTGACGGAAATTATGTATATTCGGTTTTGCGGGGATGGGGAATGTCTTCTGACGGAAAAGGAGGACTGACGGCGCCGAAAGCTCAAACCCAGGCCCTCGCAATACGACGAGCGTACGGCAAGGCGGA
>DMKB01000322.1 GCA_003454665.1 Nitrospiraceae bacterium
TGGACGCCTTCGGCGGGATGGAGAAACAGGGCTGGCGTGCCCGTCGAGGCGAGGGTGGAGGCTATTTTTTTTCCGATCAGTCCGGACTTGCCCATGCCCGTCACCACGACCCTGCCTTCACAGCCCAGGATCACGTCGACAGCCTTCTCGAAGCTGTCGTCGATCCGGCTGATCAATGCCGCCACCGCGTCGGCTTCTATTTTAAGGACTTTTTTGGCAAGTTTTTTTATCATGGTATCAATAATCAGGCACGAAGACACTAAGAAATGCCAGATTGTTCTCTCTAGACGAAAGGGGCATCGTAACCGTCAGACGGACATTAAGTCGCTATTTGACCCTTACTCCTGTTCTTATTCGCGAACATTCGTGTCAATTAGCGGCAGAATTTAAATCTTTCACCAGCCCGTCTATTTGCTGTACCTGCCTCAGAAGCGCCGGGAGTTCATCCAGGCTGAGCATGTTCGGTCCATCGCAGAGTGCTTCGTCCGGGCAGGCGTGCACCTCCATGAACAACGCGTCGATCCCTGCTGCCGCCGCCGCCCGCGTCAACGGTGCTACGAATTGCCGGTCGCCCGATGAAGCAGTGCCGCTTCCCCCGGGAAGCTGCACCGAATGAGTGGCGTCAAAGACAACGGGAACACCAAAACTGCGCATGATCGGCAGAGAACGCATGTCCACCACGAGGTTGTTATATCCGAAGGTGGAACCCCTCTCGGTGATGAGGATATTTTCATTCCCTGTTGAGGCAACCTTATCGATCGCATTTTTTATATCCCCGGGGGAAAGGAATTGACCCTTTTTTATATTTACCACCTTGCCCGTTCGCGCCGTTTCAATCAGCAGGTCCGTCTGTCGTGAAAGAAATGCCGGGATCTGGATAATATCGAGGACCTCCGCCGCCGGGCCTATTTCCTCGAAGCGGTGCACGTCCGACAAGAGCGGCACGTCCAGCTCCTTGCCTATCGCTGCGAGAATCCGCAGGCCTTCTTTCAGCCCCGGCCCCCGGAAAGACGCAAGCGAGCTGCGATTGGCCTTATCGTACGATGATTTATAGATGAATGGTATGCCGAGGTCCGCAGTTATCTTCTTCAGGCGTTCCGCTGCCTCAAGAGCCGACTGCTCCGTCTCGATCACGCAGGGACCGGCGATCAGGGCAAAGGGCCGGTTACCGCCGATCGTGATGTTTTTTATGCTGATTTCTCGTGTCATACTATTCCTTAAATCATTAAAACACAACTATCATATCATGAAGTCACAAATAATCAATTTCCAAGCACCAAATATCAAATAATTTCCAAAATGCAATACTCAAACTGCATGCCCGTTGATTGTTTGGTATTTAGTCATTGAGATTTATTTGAAATTTGTTATTTGCTATTTGGTGATTGCCATTTGGTTCTTGGAATTTGAAATTTATTTTTTCTCTTCTTTCTTCTTCACTGCCGCTCCGATAAAGGCCGTGAAGAGCGGATTGGGTTTGCGCGGCCGGGAGGTGAATTCCGGATGGAACTGGCACCCCAGGAACCAGGGATGATCTTTTAATTCCACAATCTCTACCAGCGCCTTGTCCGGTGAACGGCCGCTGATAACGAGGCCGGCGGCGGTCAGCGTGTCACTGTAGGCATTATTGAATTCATAGCGGTGCCGGTGCCGTTCCGAAATATCCTTTTCCTGGTATGCCTCGTAGGCCAGCGTTCCCTTCTCGAGAGAGCAGGGATAGGCGCCAAGGCGCATGCTGCCGCCCTTATCGGTCGTAACGTCACGAGTCTGGACGGTCTTCGTCCGGTAATCATACCACTCCTCCAGGAGATAGATCACGGGATGCGGCGTCTCCCGGTCGAATTCCGAGCTGCTGGCACCCTTCAGCCCGGCAAGGTTTCTGGCGACCTCAATCACCGCACATTGCATACCCAGGCAGATGCCGAAGTACGGAACGCTGTTCACCCGCGCGTGCGTGACTGCCGCGATCTTTCCCTCGATCCCGCGTATGCCGAAACCGCCGGGAACAAGAATACCGTCCATGCCCTGCAGCATCTCCTGTGAGCCCCGGCTCTCGATGTCTCCCGAGTCTACCCAGCAGATGGATACTTTCGCTTTATTTGCAATACCGCCGTGGGTAAGGGCCTCGCAGAGGCTCTTATACGCTTCCTTGAGCTCGATATACTTGCCCACGAGTGCTATGGTTGCGGTTTTTGAGGGATTTTTAACTTTATGAACGATGTCTTCCCACGTTTTGAGATCCTTCCGCGGCGCGTTGAGTTCGAGTCCCTCGACGATCCGGTCATCCAAGCCCTCCTCGCGCAATCTCAGCGGAACCTCGTAAATAGTTGAAACATCCTGCGCGGTAATGACGGCATTTTCCTCTACATTGCAGAACATGGCGATTTTCTTCTTCATGTCCTCGGGAATGGGCCTGTCGCTCCTGCAGAGCAGGATATTCGGCTGGATACCGATGGCCCGGAGTTCTTTTACGCTGTGCTGCGTCGGTTTTGTCTTGAGTTCGTCCGCCGCATGGATGAACGGAACGAGGGTCAGGTGTATATAGAGGACGTTTTCCCTGCCGAGGGAAAATCGCAACTGCCTGATCGCCTCGAGAAAAGGAAGGCTTTCGATGTCTCCGACGGTGCCGCCGATCTCGACGATCACCACGTCCTCGTCATTCGCAAGGCCAGTGATGGAACGTTTGATTTCGTCGGTTATGTGCGGCACGACCTGGACCGTTCCGCCGAGGTAATCTCCCCTCCGTTCCTTGCTGATCACGTTGTTGTATATCCTGCCGGAGGTATAGTTGTTCTTCTGGCTCATCGTTACATGGGCATACCGCTCATAATGCCCGAGGTCAAGGTCCGTCTCGGCCCCGTCGTCGGTCACGTATACTTCACCGTGCTGGTAGGGGCTCATGGTGCCTGGATCTACGTTGATGTAGGGGTCGAGTTTCTGGAACGTCACGGTCAGTCCCCTGCTCTCGAGGAGCGTGCCGATCGACGCTGCGGCCAGCCCCTTCCCGAGAGATGAGACCACGCCGCCGGTAATGAAAATATACTTTGTTGCCCCCTGCCTTTTTGCCATCCTATTCCCCAGTCTTGTGTAATCGCTTCAGTATTTTACTTAAATCCTCCGGGATGTCAACACCAAAGGATTCATGACTGCTTACGACAACCATTATCTTGTGACCATTCTCAAGGGCGCGCAGTTGTTCAAGCTTTTCGATGGTCTCCAGGTGTGTTGGACGCATTGATGCAAAGCGCAAAAGGAATTCCCTCCGGTACACATACAGGCCGATATGCTTGTGCAGCGTCGTGGCAACTGCCCCATGCCTGAACGCATCGGGTATCTTCCACGCCTCCCGGTCCCAGGGGATCGGCGCACGGGAAAAATAGAGGGCGAATCCCTGACCGTCAAAGACGACTTTTACCACGTTGGGATCGAAGGCCTCGTCCCGGTCCTTGAGGGTATTACAAACCGTTCCCATGGGAATGGATGCATCCTGCAGCAGCGGCATTATCGCTTCATCGATCATGTCAGGATGGATCAGGGGCTCGTCTCCCTGAATGTTGACGATGAGATCGCAGGTCAGGTTTTGCGCAACCTCGGCGATTCGATCCGTACCCGTGGAGTGATCGGCTGAGGTCATGAGCGCTTCACCACCAAAGGCACTGACGGCGTTTACAATGCGTTCGTCATCAGTGGCAATGATTACCCGGTCGACAAGCTTCGCCCGTTTCGCACGCTCATGGACCCACTGAACCATCGGTCTGCCGTTAATGAGAGCGAGAGATTTCCCGGGAAACCGCGTCGAACCGTACCGGGCAGGGATGATGGCGATGACGGACATAATTTCGCTCTGGGTGTTCGTAAACGGTCACGGTCACGATGCCCGTATCGGCAGTCGGGTACGGAGGTTATGCACGAAGCATTCCACGTTCCCCTTGGCCGTGAGACGATACGGGCTGCGTCACCCTTGAACGTTACCCCGTCAGCTCCTTTCGAAAATACGCAATCGTTCTTTTCAGCCCGTCATCTACGGAAACCTTCGGTATCCAGCCCAGCGCATCACCGGCCAGCGAGATGTCAGGTCGACGCTGCGTCGGGTCATCGGCGGGCAGCGGCCTGAAGGCGATCTGCGATTTTGATCCCGTCATTGTGATGATCTTGCGGGCCAGATCGACGATCGTGTACTCTTCCGGATTTCCCAGGTTCACTGGCCCCGTGATATCGTCGTTCCCCATCATACGCACCATTCCCTCGACCAGATCGTCTACGTAGCAGAATGAGCGGGTCTGGGAACCCTCGCCGTACACGGTCAGGTCCTCGCCGCTGAGCGCCTGTACAATGAAGTTGCTCACGACCCTGCCGTCGTCCGGAAGCATGGTGGGACCATAGGTGTTGAATATCCGGATGATCCTGACGTCCACACCATTCTGGCGATGGTAGTCCATGGTCAGGGTCTCGGCGGCTCGCTTTCCCTCGTCATAGCAGCTCCTGATGCCGATGGGATTCACATGACCCCAGTATTCCTCCTTCTGGGGGTGCACAGCCGGGTCGCCGTAGACCTCGGAGGTCGAGGCAAAAAGTATTCTGGCTTTTACCCGTTTTGCCAGGCCGAGCATATTGATGGTGCCCATGATGTTCGTCTTGATGGTCTTAACGGGATTATACTGGTAATGGACTGGTGAAGCCGGACAGGCAAGATGGTAGATCCTGTCGACCTCGAGGAGTATGGGTTCGATAATGTCATGGCGAATGAGCTCAAAGCCAGGGTTATGCAGGAAATCCCGAATATTTTCCTTCCTGCCCGTAAAAAAATTATCCAGGCAGAGAACCTCATGCCCTTCCTTCAACAGTCTGCTGCACAAGTGGGAGCCGATGAACCCTGCCCCGCCGGTTACGAGTGTTCTCATTTCATATCCTCGAATTAGAGTTTAGCCACGAATTAGCGCGAATTTTCACGAAAACAAAAAAACTATTGAATGTTGCCAGCAATGAACACTAATTTACGCAAATAAAAATCTGAGTCCATCTTTTTCAAATTTCAGGATCTTTCGTATTGATCCATGTTAATTTGTTGCTCAATACCGTTTGCTTCCCTTTTTTCTTCTAACCCGGACAAGCCGGAACCAAATATTTTTTTGACAGGATATACAGGATAAAACCCCATAAATAGCCTTTTTAAAAATCCTGTTAATCTTGTTAATCCTGTCTAAGACTTTTTTCCTGCTTTTTTTCTTGCCATTTTGGCAAGAATTTTATTTGTAACAGACTAATGCTTCTTCTCTATCCGCTTTTTCTGCGTCGCCTAATCCCGCCCTGGCGGGATTGGCAATCCGCGTCCAGTTTTTACTTTTCATTCGATCCTACGAGTTGTCGCCTCTGTCTCTGGGCCAGTCGCGTCAACTGGTGGCCGCCTCTGTCTCTAGGCTACGAGTGGCCGCCTCTGTCTCTAGGCTACGAGTGGCCGCTTCTGGTTCTAGGCCATTCGTGGCTGAATGTCATTTTCTCCCGATCCCGTAATAGGTGAATCCCATCTTCCTGAGATCTTCCTGATTGTATACATTCCTGCCGTCGAAAATAACCGGTAATTTCATGAGCGCCTTAATTTTCTGAAAATCGGGCATGCGAAACTCGTTCCATTCCGTCACCACGGCGAGAGCATGTGCCCCGGTGAGCGCCTCGTATTCGTTTTCGGTAAAGGTTATCCTATTTTTGAATATTTTTTTTGCCTCTGCCATGGCGACGGGATCATGGGCCTTGACCATCGCGCCTGCGCGAAGCAGGTTGTTGATAATCACGGTCGAAGGGGCTTCACGCATGTCATCGGTCCGCGGTTTAAAGGACAGCCCCCAGACAGCAATCGTTTTACCGGTGAGCGATTTTCCGGAGGTGCCGCCCCTCTGCGATCCCCTCTGCTGAAAATGCCTGATGACCATATCTGCAAGGAGCGCTTTTTGGCGTTCGTTTACCGACTCTACTGATTTCAGGATCTTTGCGTCAACATCGTGCTCCCTGGCAATCTGTATGAGCGCCTTTACGTCCTTGGGAAAACATGATCCACCGTACCCGACGCCGGGAAAGAGGAATTCAAAGCCGATGCGCCTGTCATACCCCATGCCGCGCCGCACGTTATCGATATCAGCCCCCAGGCTGGCGCAGACTTTCGCCATTTCGTTGATGAAGGATATCTTCGTGGCAAGCAACGCATTTGCCGCATACTTGGTCATTTCCGCGCTTCCGATGTCCATGATAAGCACGGGCTTGCCCGTACGGACGAAGGGTGCGTACAGCTCCTGCATCAGAGTTGCGGCCTTCTGGCTGCTTGCACCGACCACGACGCGGTCAGGTTTCATGAAGTCATCGATGGCAGCGCCTTCTTTCAAAAATTCAGGGTTGGAAACAACATCAAAGGGGTGATCCGTCTTGGAGGCAACAGCCGTGCTTACCTTATCACCCGTACCGACGGGAACGGTGCTTTTGTTAATAATCACCTTGTAACCGTTCAGGTGGGTTCCGATTTCTCTGGCCACGGTGATGACGTGCTTGAGGTCCGCGGAGCCGTCTTCGCCAGGTGGCGTCCCCACGGCAATAAAAACCATCGTAGACTCCTTGACCGCCTTGGACATGTCCGTGGTGAACGTTAACCTCCCGTGGCTGACATTCCTCTTTATCAGTTCCTCCAATCCGGGTTCGTAAATAGGCACATTGCCGGAATTGAGCGTTTCTATTTTTTGTTTGTCGACATCCATGCAGATGACATCATTGCCGCTTTCCGCCAGGCAGGTACCCGTTACGAGGCCCACGTACCCGGTACCGATTACTGAGATTTTCATACAACTCCTTTACGTATCCCGATCGATGCTGATATCGCTATGGTCTAACATTGCTATACACCGATGCATTCTTTTCCAAGAATGAATGCCTCGGCGAGGCCGTTCGGCCTAGGCTGCTCTTTGTAGGAAATAGTGGGCCATCATGAGGATCGACCCATGGCGCTGCGCCTAAAAATGCTATGCCCGAATCAACCACTCGCGATTTTTTCCTTCAGCTCCTCAGGACTTACCGTGTCCGTTCCTACTACCCCGACCACAATGCCTGCGGCGAAATTCGCTATTCTGGCGGCGTCCACCATGCCGGCACCGGCGGCCATCGCAAGGGTGAGCGCGCTTATCACGGTATCGCCGGCACCGGTCACATCAAACACCTCCCGCGCCACCGTCGGGATATGGGTGATCCTGCCGTTCCGTTCGAACAGGCTCATCCCATGTTCCCCGCGGGTAATGAGCACGGCATTGCACAGAAGCCGCCTCAGGAGCAGGCCACCCGCTTTCAGCAGAGTTTTATCATCTTCAATTGCTACTCGCGAACCGATGGAGGCCTCTTTGGCATTCGGTGTGAGGATCGTGACACCGCTGTAGATGCCGAAATGGTTGACCTTGGGATCTACGGAAACGATGATATTCTTCTTCTTCGCGAGCGCTACGATGTCCCGCACGAGTTCCTTGGTGATGACCCCCTTGCAGTAATCGGAGAGAACGATGGCATCGAGGCCCTGCCCCACCTTCTGTTTCACGATGTCGAATATCTTCCGGTGCGTTTCCCGCCTGATGCCGTCCTTGGCCTCCCGGTCGAAACGGACGACCTGCTGACTGTGTGCAATGATTCGGGTCTTGATCGTGGTGGGCCTGCTGTCCTCCACGAGCAACCCGTCGGTATCTATGCCCTTTGAGCGCAGCAGGTGTACAAGCTGCTTGCCCGCGTCGTCATTCCCGATCAGGCCGCAGGCGCTCACCTGGCCGCCGAGGGAATGGACATTATTAACCACGTTCGTTGCAGCTCCCAGCAGCAGACTCTCTTTCGTCACATGCACAACGGGCACGGGCGCCTCGGGAGATATGCGCGACACCGTTCCCCAGATGTAGTGGTCGAGCATCACGTCGCCTACCACGAGGATGCGTGCCCCGGAGAAGCGTTCGAGATATCCGAGCAGGCGCTTGCTATCAGTCTTCGCAGGCATGCTATTCTCCCACCTTCATCTCTTCCAGCGTTACCACGATAGAGCCAAGGGCTACCTTACTCTTCATCAAAACCGGTATTCTCCTGTCATCATCAGTAAACCAGATGTCGATCTCACCTTTATGTTGAAAAACACCCTCGTACTTGGGATAGGTTTTGACTTTAAAGGTCTTGAACTTTCCCGCACTCGTCTTTACGGTCTCCTTGCCGATATACTGGAGCTCGACAGACCAGGTTTTGTCCTTTTCGTGGATATCGACAATAATACTCTCACCAGCAGCCAAATCATCACGGGTACGTGCATAGTACAGGGAAGAAAGCGGATCCTGCGCGCGCGCAGGGATCTCATATGTGCTCTTGCTGCTGTTTTCAGTAACGGTCACTGTCTTGTGCTCGTGGTCGAAAAGCATTTCCCGCTTTTTCTTCCTTTTTCCGTGCACCTGGTCAACGGTGTAGGAAAGGCTGCACAACTCCTTGACATCCATGACGCTCTGTACTCTATCACGAACGCGATAGAATGCAGAGACAATCCCTGCAGAGCGGGCAAAAGAGGTAATCCGGTAAATGTCGCGGCCCTGCGGTGTTGTTTCGCGCTTCACTTCCATGGTGGCGACGCCCGCTTTCAAGAGTTTCGACCAACTGACAAAGTACTGCAGACGCTCCCCGGACTTGAACGCACGGTTGACGGTCTTCGTGTTATTGAGCGCCCCTTGGTTGTCCTTTGCCCACACCGGGTGGGGAGCGCCGGCGATGAAAAGAAGGAGTATTATGGATGCCGTCCTCATGGCTGTCGGATCACCTTGCGAACGGCATCGAATACTTCATTCACCGTAACGGCAGTCATGCATCCCCGGGTACCGAGAGGACATTCCTTTTCTTCGCAGGGAATGCAGGATAATTTCTTCTTCAAGACGATATGCCCCTCACCGACGGGGCCGGTACGAAGGGCGTCCGTAGAACCGTAGAGCCCGACAACCGGGGTCTGTACTGATGTAGCAATGTGCAACGGGCCGGTATCAGAGCTGACGAGGCAGGCACAGCGGGCGAGCAGCGCGGCGCTCTGGGCCAGCGAAAGTTGTCCGGCAGCGGACACGGCCCGGTGATGCATCGCCGCCGTAATTTCTGCAACCAGCTCCCGATCTTCCGTGCCACCGATAAAAACGACGGACGCGCCGAGTTCACTCATCAGTCTGTCGGCAAGCGATCCGAACCGCTCAGGCACCCAGTTGCGCGCCGGACGCGCGGCACCGGCACTGCAATTCAACGCTATCAGTGGTTGACCGCCGCTGATTCCCTGCTCAGCAAGAAAACGCTCGACCGCTTCAGCAGCTTCAGGGTGCACCGGAAGCTCGATCCGCTCTACCGTCCCGTTAATCCCGAGTGGCGCAAGAGTCGCCATAAAGTTATCCACGGCATGGAGACGCCGCTCACCGGGCAGAACCGTTCTCTGCTTTCGGTAGACGAGAACAAGCTCAGCGCCGGAAAGCCGTCGCAGGATAAAAGACCTGACGGAGGCCTGCATGTCCACGAACAGGTCATACTGCTCACGCCTCAGGTTCAATCCGAATCGCAGAAAATGTTTGAGATGTTCCTTAAAGAGCGTTTTGTCGTATAGTGCTATACGATCAGCTATGGTCGTTCCCTGGATGAGAACTTCCTGCCCGTGAGAGACAACTGCCGTGATATGCGCCTGGGGAAACCGTTTTTTGAGCGCGTGCAGAGCAGGGAGCGAGTGGAGAAAATCTCCAATGGCCCCTGGCTTGAAAAAAAGGATTTTTTTGATGTTCATTTTTGTCTCATTATAGGTAAAACCCCTTCATTTGTAAAGTTTTTTTTGTCCTCTCCTTAATTATATTGATTGCATCGAAGCATACGGTGAGCTGATTCACGCTCTGTACCGCACGATAGGCGTAGAACGCGTTTTTCTTCGGAGTAAAAGCTTGTAATCACAGCCCGAAATTGGTACACTTTACGGTATCCCGTCGCCTGCCAGGGCATATTTCTTTAATCGTAATGAGCGGAATTCTTTCTTTCATGACCACGACAAGGCCGTTCAGGTATGACGACACCCATTGTTGATTTTGCGCTGTGCATCGGCTGCGGGCTGTGTTCCGAACTGTGTCCCTTGGTCTTCGTGCTGAGAGACGATAAGGCCTGGGTCATCAACCCGGCAGCGTGTACTACCTGCGATTGCCGGCAGGCTGTTGACAGCTGTCCTGTATGGGCAATCTCACTGGAATCATGATTGTTTAGCTGGAGAAACATTGAGAGAAGCGATGGCAATACAGCGCATGAATACTACTGACGTTATGCCGGCCTTCGGAATCAGTGTCGCTCTCGTGCTGGCCATTACGATTTCTGCATGTACGGAATCGCGAGGAGCGCAACTGTTCAAGAGCGAAAACTGCATCGCGTGCCATGCTATTGGAGGTAAGGGCGGTGGTGTCGGCCCGAATCTTTCCACAGTTGGTCGAAGGCGTTCGCGAGACTACATCGTT
>DMKB01000312.1 GCA_003454665.1 Nitrospiraceae bacterium
TTCGTTCATGGCCTTTACGGATGGGAAAACGGTCCTCCCCCTGGCGTCATCGCAGGATCACAAGCGCGTGTACGATTCTGACAAAGGCCCCAACACCGGCGGAATGGGCGCCTATTCTCCGGCGCCGATCGTCACCAACGCGTTGGAACAGCGGATCATGGACGAGATCATGGTTCCCACGGTCCGGGCAATGGAGAAGGAGGGCCGCTTTTTCACGGGGGTTCTCTACGCGGGCCTGATGATTCATAACAATGCAGTACAGGTACTGGAATTCAATGCGCGGTTCGGTGATCCCGAGGCCCAGCCGATCATGGCGCGCCTCGACTCCGACCTGGTCGAGATCATCGAAGCTATTCTCGAGGGCAATCTGGGAAGTATGCAGATCTCGTGGAAACCGGAATCAGCGGTGTGTGTGGTCATGGCCTCCGAGGGATATCCGGGGAGCTACGAAATCGGCAGAGCGATTACAGGGCTCGAGAACGCTGACAATCGCAAAGATGTGATCGCCTTCCATTCCGGGACGGCGCTCAAGGACGGCACGGTGGTGACCGACGGCGGACGCGTTCTCGGCGTAACCGGCCTCGGTAGGAGTATCGCTGACGCCATCGAAACTGCCTATGCCGGTGTGCGGGATATTTCATTCACGGGCGCGCACTTCCGAAAAGATATCGGTGCGAAGGCGGTGAATAGCTGATTTTTTCGCACCGGGCGTAAGGTAAGTTCCAGTTGAGAAAAAAGCACTGACAGTGTCAATCGAGATAGAGTGAATGAACAAGTCCATCGGTGCGCAGCAGGTTAATTTCCCCTGATCATGAAAGGAGCCATATGGCAAAACCAGTTGTCGGGATTCTGATGGGAAGTGACTCTGATCTTCCGGTGATGCAGGCTGCAGCTGACATGCTCCGGGAGTTCGGGATTGAATACGAGATGACGATTGCCTCGGCCCATCGTACGCCGAAAAAAGTGCTGGAATACAGCCAGACGGCGGAAAAACGGGGACTCAAAGTGATCATCGCGGGAGCGGGATGGGCCGCGCATCTGGCCGGCGTAGTCGCCTCGCAGACGACCCTCCCGATCATCGGAGTGCCCATCGACTCATCGCCGCTGCAGGGAATCGATGCGCTGTTATCCACGGCACAGATGCCGGGTGGTATCCCCGTGGCAACCATGTCGCTGGGTAAGGCAGGGGCGAAAAACGCCGGGATATTCGCCGCGCAGATCATCGCAACGAATGACGTAAAGGTAGCAAACCGCCTGCGCGTTTTTAAAGTAGAGATGGAGCGCGACGTTGAGGAGAAGGCCAAGAGGCTTGATGCACTTGCGCCGGCGTCAAAGCAGAAGGAACCGGCCAAAGCCGCTTCGTCGGCGAAGAAGAAACCCCGGAGGAGACGGAAAAAGAAGAGGGCTGATTCCGCATCAGGCCAGGAGCAGTCGCCGTGAAGACCGGGGAGTGCGTGCCTCCCCTGTTTCTTCAGTCAGACCGCGTATTCGGCCTATACGACGATAAACGCGGAGAGACCGGCGAGCACGCTGATGCGTAAAGAAGGGCAATGAGGACGAGGGGGCGTGGTGTGGCTGCGGATATTATTTTAATAGATCCTTTCTCACCGGCCCCTGCCTTTGCCCGCTGCTGCGAGGTGATACGATCGGGAGGGATCGTGGCCTTTCCGACGGAGACGTTCTACGGACTGGGTGTTGACCCGAAAAACGATTCTGCCGTTCAGAGGCTCTTTTCAATCAAGGGCAGGCGGCCTGACCAGCCGATCCTGATACTCCTGAGCGACTCGGAACCGGTAAGGGATTGGGCTTCGGAGATCACCCCGTCGGCATCCCGGCTTATGGAGCGGTTCTGGCCGGGACCGCTTACGCTCGTCTTCAAGGCGCAGCGCGGCGTCTTGCTGGCATTGACGGGTGGTACGGGCACGATTGGACTGCGCGTCCCGGGAGTTGTGTTGATTCGTCAGCTCCTTGCAGCCGTGGGCGGTGCGCTTACCGGAACGAGCGCAAATATTTCGGGCACCCGGAGTCCTCGGACGGCTACGGACACGGCGGCAGTGTTCGGCGAAGCCGTTGATCTCATTCTCGACGGTGGTACAACCCCCGGCGGCAGGCCTTCTACCGTCGTGGATACGATAGCAGAGCCGTTGCGGTTGATTCGGGAAGGCGTCGTGCCGGCGGAGGACATTCGCGCCCTTGTTCACCTTGCCCCGGAAAGGGGATGAGGAGCCTTCAGAAGTTGCGATGCACCGCGTTGGGATTTTGATACGGGGAGGATGCATGAAGATATTGGTAATTGAAGATGATGATGTGGTGAGGAACACGCTTCTGGATATGCTCAGGTTTAAAGAGCATGACGTTGAGGGAGCAACCAGTGCCGAAGAGGCGCTCGTAAAACTGCCGGGGGACTACAACATGGTCATTTCTGACATCCTCCTCGAGGGTATGGACGGAGTGGCGCTGCTCGGCAAGGTGAATGAAATGACCCCGAAGATACCGGTCGTGATGATCACCGGATATGGCGATTCACTTCTGGCGGATAAATGCAGCCAGAACGGAGCGGCCGGTTTCCTCAAAAAACCGTTCACCGTGCAGCACCTCCTGGCAACGGTAGAGGAAGCCCTGAAGAAGTGACCATCGCTGTTTTCGAGTTCGGTGAACGATTATGCATATGATCCACGGTGACAACACCTCCTCCACAAGAAGGGTTGGCGAATGAAAAAAGTTTTTGTTTTGGATACGAACGTGCTCCTCCATAATCCGAAAGCGATTTTCTCGTTCGAGGATAACGATGTGGTAATTCCCATCGTCGTGATAGAAGAGTTGGACCGATTCAAAAAAGGGATAGACGAGATGGGAAGAAACGCGCGTCAGGTTTCGCGCATCCTCGATGAATACCGGACGAAGGGGAAGCTCTCTCAGGGTGTAGCGCTTGAAAGCGGAGGAAATCTGTGTGTTGAACTCAACCACCAGTCGCCGGAGCACCTGCCTCCGGAGCTCGTCTCGATCAAGGCGGACAACAGGATATTGGCCACCGCGCTCAACCTGTGCCATGCTCCGGAGGCCCTACCCGTTATTCTCGTGACGAAGGACACGAACCTGCGAATCAAAGCCGATGCGCTCGGACTCCGTGCAGAGGACTTTGAGTCTGACCGGGTCACGATCGATGAACTGTACACCGGGGCTCACGAAATGGACGTATCAGAGAAGGAAATTGAAGCATTTTATGAAAATAATGAGCTGAGACCGACGGATCAGAAGCTCTTTCCGAACGCCTTTGTCCTTCTGAAAAACACCTCCAACCCCACGCAGACGGCACTGGCACGATACAGCCGCCAGAAGCAGTCCTTCGTGCCGATCATCGGTGCGAAGCACGGCGTGTGGGGTATTCATGCCAGAAACAAGGAACAACAGTACGCCTTTGATCTTCTTCTGAATGATGAAATCCGGCTGGTGACGCTGGTGGGAAGGGCGGGCACCGGCAAGACGCTTGTTGCCCTTGCGGCAGGCCTGGAAAAAACGATAGAATCAAGGACATTCCAGCGCCTGGTCGTGTCCCGACCGGTATTCCCGCTCGGGAAGGACATCGGGTTTTTGCCCGGCGATATTGATGAGAAACTCAAGCCGTGGATGCAGCCAATCCGCGACAACCTGGAGTTCCTGATGGGCACCTCGTCGTCCCTTGCCCGGGGAAAAGGGAGGAAGGACATACAAAGCCTCTTTGATCTGGGGATGATTGAGGTTGAGCCGCTTACCTATATTCGGGGCCGCAGCATGCCCGGGCAGTACCTGATTGTCGATGAAGCACAAAATCTCACCCCCCATGAAATCAAGACCATCATCACCCGCGCCGGAGAGGGGACCAAGATCGTGCTTACCGGAGACCCCTATCAGATCGACAATCCCTATATTGATTCATCGAGCAACGGCCTCACGTTCGTGGTCGAGCGGTTTAAGGAAGAATCGATCGCAGGCCACATCACGCTCGTCAAGGGAGAGCGTTCGGACCTGGCAGAGCTCGCAGCTACGCTGTTGTAAATGGAAGAATAACGGAATCTCGGGAGGCTTGCCGTGGAAAAACTGACACGTAAACAGGTCATGGATATTGCGGCGAGCACGGGAGATGCATCGGGATATGACATCTCCGGTGTGAATCTGAACAGCCTCGATCTCGTTGCCGTCAATTTTACGGGTTCTCTTTTCAAAGGAGCGAATCTGAGCAAAACGAATCTGAGCAGTTCAAATTTTGAAGGAGCCGATTTCTCGGGAGCTGATTTGAGCAGCGCTAATCTGACGGGTGTAAGCTTAAAGAACGCGAATTGTGAACAGTGCGACCTCTCATTTTCCACGTTTGTCGGGACGGATTTTACGAAGGCCATTCTGCGGGGAGCAAATTTTACGAATTCAAAGATGTCCGCGGCTATCTTCGAGCATGCCGATCTTTCGGGTGCGAACCTCCAGATGTCCGATGCGGGAATGGTGCGTATGGCCAATACGAACCTGGAAAAGGCGAATCTCTACGCAATGAGCCTGATCGGCGCGGATTTTTCGGGTGCGAACCTGCAAGGGGCGAACATGCATGCGCCGGATATGAACGGGGCAAACCTCGTAGCGGCAGATTTGCGGGGCGCGGACATCCTGGAGGTATCGCTCGTAGCGGCGGACCTGTCGCAGGCTGATCTCCGGGGGGCGCGCCTGAAATATTCCGACCTGACGCGGGTGAAGCATGACGGCGTAAAGTATGACGACGATCTCAAGCATATCTTTGCGAGGCGATAGCATCGTTGCGGTCCTCCGCGCGTGCGGATCTCATCGCTTCTTTCTTCCATTGATCTGGTCTGTGTATGCAGGGTGAGAAAATAGATCTGCGGCACCGGGAACTTCTCTCTCATCGGCTGAGGGCCATGAATGCTTCCCTTTCCGAGTACAGTTTTGCGAATATTTACCTTTTTCGCGCGGTGCATCAGTATGAGTTGGTTGCCGATGAGCATCTCTTCATACGAGGCAGGTCATATGATGGATTCGTCTATCTTATGCCGACGGCGGTGCCTCAGGATATCGATCCGGAGTATCTCAAACATATTATGAAAAATGTTGATTTTCTGTTCCCGATCCCAGAGGCATGGACGGGGATGTTCGACGGCGATTCCTTTGCCGTGTCCTACAACCAGGGTGATGCGGACTATGTGTACACCGTGGAAAAAATGAGCACGTATAAAGGCAGGCGGTTTCACAAGAAGAGAAACCTGCTCAGCCAGTTCATGAATAGGTATTCCCCGGAAGCGCTTCCTCTCACAAACGACCGTTTGGATCAGGCACGGTTCATTCTGCAGGACTGGCAAGACGCCTCGGATAGTGGCAGGGGGGAGACCGATTATGAACCGTGCCGGGAGGCACTGGAAAAATACGAAGAACTGGTCCTCTGCGGCGGCATCTATTACGTAGACGGGGAGCCCGCGGGCTTTATCCTCGGGGAAGAGTTGAATGAGGAGACCTTTGTCTTGCACTTTGCGAAGGCGCGCACCCGGTTCAAGGGTGTCTATCAATACATGTATAACAACTTTGCAAAGGTGCTGCCGGACAAATACCGGTTTCTTAATCTTGAACAAGACCTGAACAGGGATAATTTGCGGGTATTCAAGTCTTCCTACAATCCCGCTTTTCTTTTGCCCAAAGCCCGCATCAGTCTCAACACGAAGCGATGACCCGCCCGGCATGCTATTGATCCAAAATGGCCCTGACCTGTTTCAGGAGTTCCTTCGGCGATGTAGGCTTCAGGATGAAGTTCGAGCCATCGTCGAGGAGCCCCTTTTTCTGGATGACCTCTTCGTTATAGCCGCTGGCGAACAGGGCCCTGATCCCGGGCTGTATCTCCCTGATCGCTTCGTATGTTTCCTTGCCGTTCATGTT
>DMKB01000315.1:0-4679 GCA_003454665.1 Nitrospiraceae bacterium
GGCGTTCTGGAACATCCTGAGCCACGGGGAAATGGTGAGAGATTTTTTGAGGTCTTCAGGAAGCCAGCCCCACTGCCAGGTGAGCACCGTTCGCTCGGGATGGGGCATCAGGGCCAGGTGGCGGCCGTCGGGAGAACAGAGGCCGGCAATGCCGGCAGGCGAACCGTTCGGGTTGAAGGGATAGGCTTCTGTAATGTTGCCGTCGTCGTCTGCATACCTGATCGGGGCGAGGCCGAATTCCGTTTCGCTGAATATCTGCTCGTCGGGGAAATAGGCGCGGCCCTCGCCGTGGGCCGCCCAGATGCCGAGGACAGAACCTTCCATGCCGGTGAGCATGATAGACGGGCTCGGCAGAACCTTGACCGTGGAGAACCGCGACTCGAAGCGGCCGCACTCGTTGTGGATGAACCGCGGCTGGAGCGCATCGGGTATCCCGCGCCAGGGCACCCAGCCGAGGAATGCCATGAGCTGACACCCGTTGCACACGCCGAGGCTGAAGGTATCGGGCCGGTGATAAAACCCCTCGAACTGTTCCCAGAGATTTTTATTGAAACGGATCGTCGCCGCCCAGCCCTTTGACGAGTCGAGCACATCGGCGTAGCTGAATCCGCCCACGAACGCCACGCCCCGGAAGTCTCCGAGATTGACGCGTCCGCTGAGCAAGTCGCTCGTCGTCACGTCCCAGGCCTCGAACCCGGCCATGGAGAAGGCCGAGGCCATTTCCCGGTCGCCGTTGCTTCCTTCTTCGCGAAGGATCGCCACTTTTGGTTTGCTCGTACTGCACAGGCAATCGTCGGACGTCGATTCCGGTGAATAGGGAATGACATAGGTCGGGCCGCTGCGATAGCAGATGTTTTTGCGTTCTGCCCGGGCGCTGTCGGGATTGCTCTGCATAAGTTCGAGGAAGAAACTCGTTTCCTCCCAGATGTCCCGCAGCTTGCACAGATATTCATCGAGGACGATGGTTCCGTTCACCGTTACGGTTACGCCGTCATCCTTCCTGCTCCTGCCGATGACTTCATGGGGAACAGCGGCGTCATTCAGGACAGCGAATATTCGCGACTCATGCTCCGGCAGATATTCGATGACGAGACCGAGCTCTTCTGAGAACAGGGCCGCGATCATGTCCTTCCGTTGAGAAAGGATGATATCGATTCCACAGTTTCCGGCAAAGGCCATTTCGAGGACCGTCGTTAGCAAACCGCCGTCTGAGCGGTCATGGCCTGACAGGATAATCTCCTCCGGCAGCATGGCCTGTACGGCATTGAATGCACGCTTCAGGAGCTCGGCATCCTCCACGTCCGGAGCAGTATCGCCGACCTGTTTGAAGGTCTGCGCCAGGGCAGACCCGCCGAGACGGTTCTTCCCGCCGGCGATATCGATGAGGAGGAGTTTGCTCCTGCCTGCGGCCTTGAGGTCGGGCGTAATGACGTTGGTGATATTGGGGCAGGTAACGTAGGCCGAAATAACGAGGGTGCCCGGCGATTTGACGGTTTCGCTCGTGCCGTCAGACAGCGGAACCTTTGCCGCCATGGACAGGCTGTCCTTGCCGCCGTCCGCGGCAATGCCGAGTTCGA
The DNA here is from genome assembly GCA_003454665.1 of Nitrospiraceae bacterium. Lineage (GTDB taxonomy): Bacteria > Nitrospirota > UBA9217 > UBA9217 > UBA9217 > UBA9217. Next base: position 1,578 of record DMKB01000315.1, read on the forward strand.
GCATGATGTCCCGCATGGCAACTGCCGCATCATAGAGTCGCGCGCCCTCTCCCGGCAGTTTGGGAGCCCACATCCAGTTCGCTGAACAGCGGATGTCTTCCAGGCCGGTCACCTGTGCCCAGACAATGTTCGTGAGGGCTTCTGCTACGCTCATACGCGCCATGGCTGCAGGGTTGATCAGCTCCTTGATCGGCTGCTCCCCGACAGCGATGGCGGCGCCGGTCAGGCCAAAATGGGACTGGGCAATCACGGCCACGTCGGAGACCGTCAGCTGAAGGGGACCGCAGCACTGCTGCCGGGCGATCAAACCGGTGACGGAGCGGTCCACCTTATTCACGAGGAACCGTTTCGATCCCACGGACAGGATCCGCAGAACGCGTTCCAGGGCATGGAATACCGTAAGGTCCTCCGGCAACGTCAGCGGCTGCAGTGTTCGGCTGCTCCGTTCAAGGCTGAAGGTCTTCTGCGGCATGTCGCCGAGAACTTTCGACAGCTCGAGGTTCACCGGCGTGCTGCCGTCGTTCTTGTCGAAGAGCACGATAGTGCCGTCGCCGGTGATTGTCCCGATAAATGCCGCCGGCACTTTTTCTCTGCGGCAGAGGTCCTTGAAAAGGTCCGCATGCTCCGGCCGGAGCAGGAGAGCATTCTGTTCCTGGTACTCGGCGCCCCAGATCTCGAGGACCGAAAGGGTGTCATCGCCCAGCTGAATGTTCCTGATGTCGATCTTCGCGCCTGCCGGGTGGATGATCTCCTTCACCACATTGCAGTTGCCGCCCGCCCCCTGGTCGTGGATGCTCTGGATCGGGTTCCGGTCACCGAGTTCGATGCATGCCCTGATCACGCGGTTCACCTTCTGCTCCATCTCCGCGTCTCCCCGCTGAACGGCATTGAAGTCAAGGTCTGCGATGTTCTCGCCCTGGATCATCGACGACGCTGCCCCGCCGCCCATACCGATTCGGTACGCAGGTCCACCGACCTTCACCACGAGCATCCCCTTTTCCGGATGGGCCTTTTCCCGGTGGCGGGCATCCATCTGCCCAACGCCGCCGCTGAACATGATGGGCTTGATCCATTCTCTTCTCTCGCCGTTGGGCAGCCGAAGGCCGAAGGAACGCGTAAAGCCCTGGATTACGGGCTCGCCGAATTTGTTCCCATAATCAGACGCGCCATTACTCGCCTCGACTTCTATTTGAGACGGTACGGCGAGGTTGGTCGGGTACGTGAATAACGGTTCTTCCCAGGGGAGCACATAGCCGGGCAGGTAGAGATTGCCGACGCAGTATGCCGCGGTACCGGCCACCACCAGGCCGCCGGTGCCGATGGCCTGGACGTCGCGTATGCGGCCGCCGGTGCCCGTTTCCGCACCGGGAAAGGGCGCCACGCCCGATGGAAAATTATGGGTCTCTGCGGTAAAGATGATGTGGTATTTCCGCCGCCCCTCGCGGAAGGCCGAGGGCCTCGTTGGGTCGTCGGGGACAATCGTTACGATCTCCGGTCCATTGATGGCGCTCGAGTTGTCCTTGAAGGCAATGACGCTGTTGTTCGGGTTCGCTTCGAAGGGCGCCTTCACGATCTTCATGAGCGTCTCGGGAATTTCCTTCCCACCAACGATCAACCTGCCCTGGAAGAACCAGTGCCGGGAGTGTTCGCTGTTCGATTGGGACAGGTCGAAGCACTCCACATTCGTGGGATTGCGGCCGATGTCCTGCGCAAAAAGGTTCGTGTAGAAGTCCAGGTCCCAGTCGTCCATACCGAGCCCCATGGATTGATTGATCGCTGCCAGGGCATCACGCCCCTCTTCCCGGAGCGGCACGATCCGGACGGGCTCCGGCAATATTCCTGTTGCAAAGCTCGACAACGGCCCAGGGTAGGGGCATTCCGTCATGCGGTCGTGTATCAGAGAGAAAAAGGCGCTTTCGTCATCACGGTGGAATGGTCCTTCACTTGCGAATTGCAGACGATACCGGCGGGAGCGCTCGATCCTCACGATCTTGGTGAGGCCGCAGGCATGGCACACAGAAACAGCATTCGTGGACCAGGCAGTCGTAAAATTCATCCGGGGCCCCACTTCGTAGAGGGCGTGCGGTCCCGGGTGCGGGCGATGGAGCAGGAGGCTCTCGTGAAAGAACTGATCGGGCTCGAAGGTTTCGGCCAGAAGCCATCTCAGCAGGTTTTGTTCCTCGTCTGTGAGGGGGCCCGTCGCCGCGATGTTGAAGCAGAGCTCCGTCTCGATCGCCTGTATCTGCTGGCTGACTTCCAGTCTCGCTACGGCGAGGAGGTTCGCGACTTGATAGGGGGAAAGTGCGGGAATGCGATAGCGATGAAAGAGGACCATGATTATCTTGTATTTTCTTGGTTGAACATCTGCTCTGCGGGCCCCCTGCCGTGATATACGGCATTGCGGCCCGCCTCTTGAGAAGCGGTAGTCACGGTTACCGCGGTGCAGCGCTTTCGCGCTGCAATGACACCGAAGCACCGCGGCCTATGAACAGCGGTGTCTCTACTTCGAAGGCCGGGGAAAACCACTACGAAGCGCTCTTGCCCTCCTGAAGCGGCACAACCTTCTGCTCTGCGGATTTCTTCTCGCCTGCCATTTCGCACTTGCCGTCAAAGACAACGCCTTCCTCAATGATGAGTTTCGGCGTCTTCACATTTCCCTCGAGAATGCCGGGCGCAAGGATGTGAACGGTCTGGCTGGCCGCAATGTTGCCGACGATTTTTCCGCTGCTGATGAGCGTGCCGACGGTGATTTCTCCGTGGATATAGGCGCTGTCGCCTGCGATCAGGGTATCCTTGGAAAGGATCTCGCCTTCCACCTTGCCGTCAACGCGGATGGTGCCTTCGAAGCTGAGCACCCCCTTGAACTCCGTTCCTTTTCCGAGGAAGGCGGTGATCTCCGCCTGTTCGGTCATGCCTGATCCCTTTTTGAGCATCTATCGCCTCCTTGTAAAAGATTCTTATTAGCAAAAAAACGAAGAATGATAAACTCCAAATCCCAAGCTCCAAATCACAAATAAATCCCAATGCCCGAAATACCAAAGGTAGGGCAATATGAAATTGAATCTTGGAGCTTGGTCCTTATTTGGGATTTGTCATTTGAAA
>DMKB01000315.1:4711-5102 GCA_003454665.1 Nitrospiraceae bacterium
AAAATCTTAACATATCTTATCCAGTATCCGGTCGAGATCGTCGTTCGAATAGTAATCGATCATGATCTTGCCGCCCTTCGACTTAGCGCTGATGCTGACCTTCGTTCCGAGGGCCTTCTTGAGCTTCTCTTCGACGGCCTTGAGGTCGCTGCTCAGCCGCGTTCGCGCCTTTGTTTGTTTCGGTGGGCTCTTCAGCTGCGAGGCAAGGGCTTCGGCCTCGCGAACGGAGAGACCTTTTTTCACGATCGCGCTTGCAGCCTGGAGCTGGTCACGAACCCGGTCGAGGGAGAGGAGCGCCTTGGCGTGTCCCATGCTGATCGAGTTGTTAGCGAGCCCCTGCTTGATCTCTTTCGGAAGACCGAGGAGCCGCAGGAAATTGGTGACCGTTGAG
>DMKB01000156.1 GCA_003454665.1 Nitrospiraceae bacterium
GCCGCAGATTTTCGCTGATCAACGCAGATTTAAAAACACACTCTTAACAATGGTTTTCTTCTTGATCCGCTTTTTCCGCCCTTATCTTCGGCCAAAACATCATTTGGCTCTTGAACGGTTTTCCTCTCGGCCTGTTTTATCAGTGATCGATCAGCACTGAGCGATCTCTCACTCAACCACTTCGAGAACGCCCTTCATGCCCCGGTCCTTATGGCTCTTGAAGAAGAGGAACCGTTTTTCGCAGGTAACGGGATACGTCCCGATTTTCGTAGGAGTGAATTTGATAATTATCAGCTTGGTGCCCATTGTTTCATCAAACTCCATCCCCGCATCAGGTTCCTTCATCACAATATTGTGCGGGGCCATTCCCGCCTCTTTTTTTACGGCCAGTTCGACAGGAACATTCACCTTAACCACGATATAGTTCGGATCGAAAAAATAACTGCCGCCAAGAACCTCGACCCGCTGCACACCGTCGGCATCCACGGTGGCGACCACGCGCTTTTCCTCGCCCTCTTCTGCAGAGGCAAGGCCGAAAGACAGAAGGGCAATAAATACGACTAAGTACTTAGAGTATTTCATATCGCTCCCTCCTTAAAATTGAAGAGTTTTTACGTCCTGTTTATACCTTAATAACACCATACTTTTCGGGTTCTGTCAAGGTGATTCTTCTCATGGTGCTCTCATGTCAAAAGGTTGTCGTTTTACCGGAAGTAATAGGAACATTCTGGCTCATCGTATGGAGCGCATTCATCAACGCTTCCGACTGACCTTGTGTAGACGAGTAGACCCGATATTTCAACAAATCCCCCTTGTCGAGAATATCAGTAACATACCACCTTCTGTGCTGAAAGAATCTGGTCTTCATATTATCGTAATAAATCGTGATGGTCTTGGGTACCGCCCTGTCGAAAAACTGCTCATGACGATATGCAATCACGTGGATCTGGAGGTATTCGTCCGTTATTTCAATGTCCCGGGGAAGTTTTTTCTGTGGCTGCTCCTGCAATACCCGTTTAATGACCCCTTCGGGATTCGACACCACCTGCGGGTTGTGGTTGATATACTGCCTAGCGGAACATCCAGTGACAATGAGCGTACAAAGGATAATTAAAGATTTTTTCATATCGGCCTCCGCATTTTTTTTACGCATTTTTTTTATGCAAAGTATAGTTACTTCTTGCTGCTCTGTCAATGAAATTGCACTGTTGGTGCCGGGCGGGGCGGCAGGACCTAATCAGGACCTAATATGGTAATCATCGTCGACTGATTCACGTCATTACAGAATAACCAACTCCTCTCGTGTTATGTACGTTGCGTGCATCAGACTTCGTGGCCCTTCGTGACCTTCGTGGATACCATAGCTGGAGAACATTAACGCTCAGGATTTTGCGACCTTGTTGTATATCCAGCCAATGACCACGCCGCCGATGAAGAAGTCGATAAATCCATACACGAGCCCGACAAAACTGCCGAGCACCGAAATGCTGTACCCCGGGTAGAGGGAAACCGCAGTCGCATCGAGAAATGCCCTCCCGTACCCGGAAAAATGGGAAAGCAGGGTTACTATGAACAGCGCACCGCCCCACACGACTCCAAAACTCACTCCCAGCGCAATTAGTTTCAGTTTCATGTCCACCTCCTGTATCGAATAATTTTGTTTCCCTCTCCATCATGGCATCGTACAGGTAATCGAAGGGGCCCTTCCCTCTACGCTCCACGATCTCCACACGGTTTTCAGAGACATGCGTCCCACCGTACCGTTCGATTACGATCATGGCTCAAGGGTACCATACACAATAATAAACTGCACTGGAAAATTACAATTTCTGGAATACTTATGGCGTACAACCGAAACATAATGACTATATTTAATTATTTTATTTGTATTTCTGCGGTTGATATTGTACATAATGGGCAACCGGATACACAGTTATTAAGGAGAAATAAAATGCAAATCCTCTTGGCGGCAGCATTAACAGCCTCTCTCGTCCTCCCCTTTGCCACCGTTCACGCAGCAGAGAAACTGAACGGCGCAGGGGCGTCGTTCCCCTATCCCGTGTATTCCGCATGGGCCTACTCGTACAACAAGGCAACGGGCGTACGGCTGAATTATCAGTCTATCGGTTCCGGCGGCGGTCAGCGCCAGATTTCAGCAAGGACCGTGGATTTCGGCGCTTCCGACGCGCCGCTCACACCTGCAAAACTAAAAAAGCATAATCTCCTCCAGTTCCCGGCGGTGATCGGCGGTGTGACCCCCGTCGTGAACATCCCCGGGCTTCAGGCGGGACAGCTCAAGCTCGATGCCAGCACCTTCTGCAGCATCTTTCTCGGGAAAATCGCCTACTGGGACGACGCAATGGTCAGGAAGGCAAATCCAGCGCTGCAACTCCCCCACAAAAAAATTACCGTTGTTCACCGCTCCGATGGCTCGGGTACGACCGCGATCTTCACCCACTATCTGAGCGAAACCTGCCCCGCCTGGAAAACAACGGTCGGCGAGGGAAAGGCGGTCCAATGGCCGAAGGGCATCGGGGGAAAAGGCAATGAAGGCGTGGCAAATTACGTGAAAAGGACAAAATATTCCATCGGGTACGTGGAATATGCCTACGCGAAACAGAGCAAGCTTGCCCATACCAGACTCAGGAATCGGTCCGGCTCCTTTGTAGAGCCGAATTTCGAGACCTTCTCGGATGCCGCTAAAACAGCAAACTTTAATTCGAAGCGGCATTTCCATCTCTGGCTCACGAACGCGCCGGGAAAGAAATCATGGCCCATCGCCGGAGCGACATTCATCCTCCTCGCGAAGGAAAAAAAGGTCGTCAACAGGAAAACGGTCCAATTTTTCGACTGGGCATTCAAAAACGGGGACAAGACAGCCCAGAGACTCGTTTATATTCCCCTGCCCGCGGCGCTGAAGAACAAGGTAAGGGCATACTGGAAGTCACAGGGAATATGATAGTGAACGATGTCGCGCCCTTCACCTATCCGGTGATACGTAGAGTCTGACACCACGGGCCGGTACCCGTTCTTGTGGAGCCGGCCACCTCTTGAACGATTGGACGAGATTTTGGGAATCACTCTGCGAAAAGACCCCATCGATTTATTTTTCTCCGCCGTCACGGCAGTGGCGGCATGCTCGGTCATTGCCATCATACTCGGTATTGTCTTCGTCCTGATTCGCGAATCCTCTCTCGCCATAGGCAAATTCGGTTTTTTTGCTTTCTTAACGTCCACCGACTGGAACCCGGTCACGGAATCCTTCGGCGCGGCCACGACCATCTTCGGGACGATCGTCACGACGGTCCTTGCCCTCGTCATCGCCGTGCCGACTGCCATCGGTATCGCCATTTTTGTCACGGAAGTGGCGCCCGATTTTTTGAAAGGGCCCATCGGCATTGCCATAGAGCTGCTGGCCGCCATCCCGAGCATCATCTACGGCATGTGGGGGCTCTTTACCCTCGCGCCCATCATGGCAAACCATATCGAGCCAGCCCTCCAGAGCACCGTCGGCAGACTTCCCCTGATCGGCATTCTCTTCGAAGGAACACCCATGGGCATCGACCTCTTCACGGCGAGTGTCATTCTGAGCATCATGATCATCCCTTTCACAGCGAGCATTGCCCGTGATTCCTTCAACCTCACGCCTGCCGTGGTCAAAGAGTCGGCCTACGGTATCGGAGCGACCAAATGGGAGGTCGTGAAGAATATCGTCCTCCCCTATTCCAAGGTCGGCGTTTTCGGCGGGGTGGTGCTCTCCCTCGGACGGGCGCTCGGCGAGACCATGGCCGTTGCCTTCGTGCTCGGGAACAGCCACAAGATAACATCCTCCCTGCTCGACGCTGCTGCGACGATCACCGTAACCCTCGCGAACGAATTCACCGAGGCGGACAGCGACGTCTATCTCTCGTCGCTCTTTTATCTGGCCCTCGTCCTGTTCCTGATGAGTTTCATCGTCCTTGCCATAGCTAAATTTTTCCTTCTCCGGGCCGAAAAGAGGTACGGGCGATGACGGTGGAACAGAGAAGGAAACTCGAAAATCTGACGGCCCTCGTTCTGAGCACCCTGGCCGCCGCCTTTGGCCTCTTCTGGCTGATCTTTATCCTCGGCGATGTCCTGGTCCACGGCATCGGCGCGCTCAACGCCGATCTCTTTCTGAGCGATCCTGCGCCGCCCGGCATCGAGGGAGGCGGTCTGCGAAACGCCTTCGTGGGACAGATCATGATCACCTTCTTCGCCACCCTCATCGGCGTCCCCATCGGCGTGCTCGGTGGGACCTTTCTCGCCGAATACGCCCGCGGCACGAGGTTCGCGCGGATAATCAGCGTTCTTTCCGACATCATGGTGAGCGTCCCCTCGATCGTGATTGGAACGTTCATCTACGCCCTTTTGGTCAGGCCCTTGGGGCATTTCAGCGGCTGGGCAGGGTCAATAGCTTTGGCCGTAATCATGATTCCCGTGGTCCTGAGAACAACGGAGGACATGCTCTCCCTCGTCCCCTGGACGCTGCGGGAAGCGGCCTTTGCCCTCGGCGCGCCCTATTACAAAGTCATCATGAAAGTCGTGTACCGCGGCGCGGCCACGGGAATCCTGACGGGAGTGCTCTTGTCCATAGCGCGGGTAGCAGGTGAGACCGCTCCGCTCCTGTTCACGTCATTCAACAACAATTTCTTTTCATGGGATATGAACGGCCCCGTCGCGTCGCTCACCGTCACCGTCTTTCAGTACGCCATGGGCCCCTTCGAAGAGTGGCATACCCAGGCATGGGCCGCTTCGCTTCTCATAACCCTATTCATACTCGCCATAACGATCCTTGGACGGGCGATCATTAAATGGAGGTACCGGAGTTGACGCAGGAAATCGAACTCGAGACCAGAGACCTCAATTTTTATTACGTCGGCGGCGTACACGCCCTGAAGAGCATCAATGTGCAGATCGACAGGAACCTCGTCACCGCCTTTATCGGCCCCTCGGGATGTGGAAAGACCACGCTCCTGAGATGTTTCAACAGGATGCATGACCTCTACCCGCATAACCGGTACGAAGGGGAGATCATCTTCCAGGGGAAAAATATGCTCATCGACGGAATCGATCTCATCAGGCTCAGGAGCAGCATCGGCATGGTCTTTCAAAAACCGACGCCCTTTCCCATGACCATCTTCGAAAACATCGCCTACGGCCTCAGGTTGAAAGGCTACAGGAAAAAACCTGAGCTTTTCGAGCGGGTGGAGCAGGCCCTGAACGATGCCGCCCTCTGGCAGGAGGTGAAGGACAAACTGCAGGTGAACGCCTTCGCGCTTTCCGGCGGCCAGCAGCAGCGGCTGTGCATCGCCCGTGCCCTCGCCGTTGAGCCCGAGGTCATCCTCTTTGACGAGCCCACGTCCGCCCTTGATCCCATCTCGACGGCAAAGATCGAGGAATTGATCGTAGAGCTCAAAGAGCGCGTTACCATTGTCATCGTCACCCACAACATGCAGCAGGCCGCCCGGGTCTCGGACATGACCGCCTTTCTGTATCTCGGCGAGATCATCGAATACGGGCAGACGAAAAAGATATTTACGAATCCCGACAATAAGCAGACCGACGATTATATCACCGGCAGGTTCGGGTAATCCATGGGGGCAAGGGGCCCGGGTCCAGGAAAGCAGAGGCTGTCCCTGCTCATATCACCTTCACCCAGACCCCTTAACCCCTGACCCTTGACCCCTGACCCTTGACCCTGATATTGATCTTGCCTTTTCACGGCAGCGTGATAGTATACCCCTAGCTCGGACAAGCAGGAACCAAATCATCTTTTGACAGGATGTATAGCCTAAAGGCCACAGGCAGGATAAAACCCCATAAATAGATTTTAAAAATCTTGTTAATCTTGTTAATCCTGTCTAAGACTATTCCTGGTTTTGGTTTTTTTCTTGAATTTTGGCAAGAATTTCATTCATAGCAGACTATCAGGTGCTACACAGGAGACAGCGCATGAGCAAACAATTGGAACAGGACCTTGAAGCGCTCAAGGAAAAAGTCCTCCAGATGGGAAGCCTCGTCGAAGAGTCCATTCAGAAATCCATCCGGGCCTTGGTGGAGCGGGACAACAGGACCGCTGCCGGAGTGATCGATGATGACCGTCTCGTCAATACCCTGGACGTGGACATTGAAGATGAGTGCATTCGCCTGCTGGCCCTGTGGCAGCCGAGCGGCAGCAACCTGCGGTTTATCACGACGGCCATCAAGATCATCACCGACCTGGAGCGCATGGGAGACCTGGCCGTGGACATCAGTGAACGGACGGTCGAGTTGAATGAAGAACCTCCGCTCAAACCCTACATCGACATTCCGCGAATGGCAGAGGCAGCACAGCATATGATGAAGCAAAGTCTCGATGCATTCGTTACCGGTGATCCTGACCTCGCCATGAAGGTCTGCCAGGAGGACGATTTTGTCGACAACCTGAACTACCAGATCTTTAACGAACTCCTCCTTTACATGATACAGGACCCGAAAAACATCTCCCGGGCGGTACGCATCACCTACATCGCGAAGTACCTGGAGCGGATTGCCGACCACGCGACGAACATAGCCGAGATGGTCGTATACATGGTGAAGGGCAAGGTGATCCGCCATCTGGAATGCTTTCCTGAGTCCGACGCGCCAGGACAATAACGCCGGCAGAACACGTACCGGGAGACGTGGCCCGCACCCGATCCTCGCTTTTGATCTCCGCGATATTCTCCGAGATTCTTTTTGACAATCCCCGCGTAATTCTTTATAGTAGGAGTATAAATTCCCGGCTTCACATTCCCCTGCACACATAGGAGTCACCGTTCTCATGATACCGACCGTTGAATGGAAAAAGGGCGTCGTCAGCATGCTCGACCAGACAAAACTGCCTTCCGAAACCGTGTATCAGGAATGCAAGGACTACGAAACCGTGGCCAGAGGCATCAAGGAGTTATGGGTGCGCGGCGCCCCTGCCATCGGCGTTTCCGCGGCCATGGGTCTGGCCCTCGGCGCACGCCAGGTAAACGAAAAGACCTACGAAAAGTTCTGGAAGAAATTTGAGGCCATATGCGAGGTCATGGCGGCAACGAGGCCTACGGCCGTCAACCTCTTCTGGGCCATCAACCGGATCAAAAAACTGGTCCAGAACAACAAGGACAAGGACCTGGACACGATCCGTCAAATGCTCGTCGACGAGTCGCAGCACATGCTGGAAGAAGACATTGTAACGAACAAGAGCATCGGCCGGTACGGAGCCTCCTTTGTCGAAGACGGAGATACGATCATTACGCACTGTAATGCGGGATCGATCGCCACGGCGGGATACGGTACTGCCGAGGGAGTCATGCGTGCCGCAGTCGAACAGAAGAAAAAAATCCATGTCTATGTGGACGAAACCCGCCCGGTGCTCCAGGGCGCGCGTCTCACGGCATGGGAACTGATGGAGGAAAAAATTCCCTGCACGCTGATAACGGATAACATGGCCGGCCATTTTATGTACCACGACATGATCGACCTTGCCATTGTCGGCGCGGACCGCATCGCCAACAACGGCGACGTGGCGAACAAGATCGGAACATACTCCCTCGCCGTGCTGTGCAAGGAACATGGGATCCCCTTTTATGTGGCAGCACCGATTTCGACAATAGACTTTAATACGGAGTCCGGCGCATTTATTCCCATTGAAGAGCGGGACCCCCGGGAAGTAACCCATATTCTGGGTAAGCTTCCGGTGGCTCCCGACGGCGTGAAAGCAGCGAACCCCGCGTTTGACGTAACGCCAGCCAGATACGTTACCGCCGTAATCACCGAAAAAGGCGCGTTCCATCCAAAAGACGTACACAAGCTCGCCGACAGCTCTACCGACCCGGAGCCATACAGGATCAGATAACAACCTTCCTGGTCCGCGCCGTAACCGCCAGGAGCCGGATGTCCCAAGACCGTGTTTGTTTACCGCGCGTTCCGTGAGGAGGTCCTCATGAAGCAGACTGTTCTTCACCAGGCACACCTTCAGCTCAAGGCAAAAATGGCGGACGCGCAAGGCTGGCAGATGCCTCTTCAGTACACCGGTGTTTCCGAGGAATACTATGCGGTGCGCACTGCTGTGGGACTCTTCGATGTAGGGCATCTCGGCAGAATCGAGATCACCGGTCCGGGCGCGCCTGAGCTGCTCCAATCGACGTTCACGAGAGATATCGCCGATCTGCCGGAAGGCGCCGCACGCTATGGTATGTTCTGCGATGAAGCCGGACATATCCTCGACACGTCACTCCTCTTCCATCTCCCCCCGGGCCAGGGGGAAGACCGCTATCTGGTCACGACGGAGTCCCAAAATACGGACAAGATCTTTTCCTGGCTGAAGCAGCATGCCGGCAAGGAGGCAGTCCTGAATGAGGTGACGGATTCACTGTCGCAGATTGCGCTGCAGGGACCGAGGGCCGACGTCGTTCTGGATAGCCTTTCCAACGCTCAGATCAAAAAAATCAAACCAAAAAAAATGCGGGAGGTTTCGCTCCTCGATACACCGGTCATGGTTTCTCGCACCGGTTATACGGGCGAGCTTGGGTACGAACTGTTCATTCAATCCGATCAAGCCGAAGCGCTGTGGAAAGGCATCCTGAAAGCAGGAGCTGAGTTCGGCATTCTCCCCTGCGGTATTGCTGCACGCGACCTCCTGCGTCTGGAGGCCGGCTATCTGATGTACGGAGTCGATGTGGACGAAACGCGTACTCCCCTCGAGGCAGGCCTCGGAGCGATCGTTGATCTGAAGAAAGATTTTATCGGAAAGGAAGCCCTCGTCAAGCTAAAGGCCGACGGCGTGGAACAGACCCTTGCCGGTTTCGCACTCCTGGAAAAAGGCATTCCCCGCAGCGGCGGAAGTATTTTTTCCGAAAACAGGGAGATCGGCACGGTCACGAGCGTAAATCATTCCCCGCACCTCCGTTCCGGCATCGGCCTGGGATACGTCATCAGTCGTTACGCCCAACCCGGCCAGGAAGTAGAGATAGAAGTGCGGGACCGTGAGATCGCCGCGAAGTTCGTGGACCTGCCGTTTTATAAGAAAAAGTAACCTACTACCCGCCGCCAAGGTACGAAGACACCAACGTACGAAATCGCAAATCTCAATCACCAAATAGCAAATAAATTCCAAGCAACAAATTCCAAACGTTTTCGAAATTGAAATTTCGAATTTAGATATTGCTTGGGGTTTGCTATTTCGTGCCTTGGTATCATCGCGCCTTTGTGGTACTATGACGATATGGAAAACAAGAAAGCCGTAATTCCCGTCAAAGGCATGACGTGCGTGAACTGCGCCGCGGCCATTCAGAAAGATATCTCGAAACTGGAAGGCGTGCAGAGCGCAAACGTCAATTTTGCGAACGAGAAGGCCGTGGTAGAGTTCGATCCCCTCACCGTCGGCCTCAGCCGCTTCGTCGAGACCATCCAGGAACTCGGATACCGGGCCGTCACGGAAAACGTCACGATCCCGATCATCGACCTCGATGCCACGCGGGACCGTGAGCTGGAACGCATCGTGACGGCCATCGACGGGGTCCTGAAGGCAGCGGTAAACGCCGGCGCCGAGACCGTGGACGTGGAGTACGTCCCTTCTCAGATCGGGCTCCGGGATATCGGCAGGGTGATCGAGAAGGCAGGCTTCCGTCTGCCCCAACAGCTCGAAGGCCGCTCGGCACTGGACATCGAAAAAGAGGCGCGCGAGAAGGAGCTCTCCGACCTCCGCACCAAACTATCGGTCAGCGCGGTGCTGGCTGCCCTGATCCTCATCGGCAGCCTCCAGGAAATGCTGCCCTTCATCGCCTTCTTTCCCCGGAAGACCATGTGGATTCTGCTGTTCATCCTGACCACACCGGTCCAATTCTGGGCTGGTCGTCATTTCTATCAGAATGCCTGGGCATCACTCAAACACGGGGGAACGAACATGAACACCCTCGTGGTCGTCGGCACAACGGCAGCCTACGCCTACAGCACGGCCCTCACCTTCTTTCCTGCCTTCTTCGCAGGCATCGGCATCCACAGCGGCGTATATTATGATACGGCGGCCATCATCATCACCCTGATCCTCTTCGGAAAATATCTCGAAGCCCGGGCAAAATCCCGGGCAGGCGAGGCCATAAAAAAGCTCCTGGGCCTTCAGCCCCGCACGGCCCGCGTAGTGCGCGAAGGGAGTGAGCAGGATATTCCCGTTGACGACGTTGAGGTAGGAGACCTTGTCGTCGTGCGTCCCGGCGAGAAAATACCTCTCGACGGCGTGATCAGGAAGGGGTACTCCTCTGTCGATGAGTCGATGCTGACGGGAGAAAGCCTGCCCGTGGAGAAAAACGCAGAAGATCCCGTCATCGGCGCGACGATGAACAAAACCGGCAGCTTTACCTTCGAAATCACGAAGATCGGCAAGGACACCATGCTCAGCCAGATCGTCCGCCTGGTACAGGAAGCCCAGGGGTCCAAGGCGCCGATCCAGCGGCTCGCCGATTATATTTCGAGCATCTTCGTGCCCACGGTCATGACCATCGCCGTCATCACCTTCGCCATCTGGTACCTCTTCGGTCCTGCGGAGACGCGGTTTACCTTCGCCCTTCTGAATTTCATCGCCGTGCTCATCATCGCCTGCCCCTGCGCCATGGGACTGGCAACGCCGACGGCCATCATGGTCGGCACCGGCAAGGGCGCTGAGCAGGGAATGCTGTTCAAGAACGCCGAGAGCCTCGAAGGAAGCCAGAAAATCGACACCATCGTGCTGGACAAGACGGGCACGCTCACGCGGGGAGAGCCGGAAGTCACGGACATCATCGAAAAAGACATGGATGAGATCAAGATCCTCTATTTTGCCGCCTCAGCGGAAAAAGGCTCCGAGCACCCCCTCGGAGACGCCATTGTACGCGCGGCAACAGCACGAGGGATCAACCTGGAGACACCCGAAGCATTTCAGGCGCTCCCGGGCCACGGAATCAAGGCAACGCTTCAGGGCCGTGACATTCTCCTCGGCAATGAACGACTGATGTCGGAACGGGCAATAGACTTCAGTGCATTGAAATCCGAGGCGGAAGGCCTCTCTACTCTCGGCAAGACACCCATGTTCGTTGCCGTTGACAACAAGCCTGCGGGCATTATCGCTGTCGCGGACACTCTGAAAGAGCACTCCCGGGAAGCGGTTGCGCAGCTCAATGCATTGGGACTCGAGGTCGTCATGCTGACGGGAGACAACCGGCGCACAGCCGACGCCATCGCCAATCAGCTCGGCATCACCCGGGTTCTGGCCGAGGTGCTGCCCCAGGACAAGATGGAAATGGTGAAACAACTGCAGGGAGAGGGACGGGTCGTGGCAATGGTGGGCGACGGCATCAACGAC
>DMKB01000299.1 GCA_003454665.1 Nitrospiraceae bacterium
CAATTATACCGTGTTTGGATGTTTCATGATAGAGAAAAGCGGGATAAATGGAGAAAACGACCGGAGACATTCAGTTTCATAATGTTGCTCTGGGGGAAATCCCGGAGCGATTCCGACGACCACCTTGAAATAATCCCGTAGTGGGTCTATCGATATAACGTGTTCCATGACTCTGAAGAGCCCGCAGCTCTTGCTGCGGGCTCTTCAGGTACCCTCCGCGCCGCCTGCTGATTATGGTTGGGGTATGTTCATGAGAAAGATGGTGTTGTCCGGATGCTCTCCATCTGCCCCGATGAAGATATCCGACGCCGTGAGCGTATAGGAGCCGGTGCCACGCACCAGGTTCCCGTCAAGGCTGAAGACGACCTTGCTCCCGCTCACGGTAAAATCGAGTCCGTCCTCATGCGGCCCGACATGGGCGTTGAAGCTCAGAATATCGCCGCTGGTACCGGTTACCCGCTTTGAAAAATCCTGATCCGCCTCATAGAAGACTTGCACGACATTCGCGATCTGCTGCGTCCGTATATCACCGGTAACAATATACGTGCGGTCTGCAAAGTTAGTATCTCTGTTCGTGTCTCCTGACCAGCGGATGGTCCATGACGATTTGTCCGCGCTGCAGGTAATGAAAACGCCTACATCCAGCCCTGGAGTGTATGCAGGTGTTCCTTCGCAATTGCCCTTGAACGCCTCTGCTCCGATCGCCGCACCCGGAACGAGAAGCAGGGAAATCAATACACCTGCAAACAGCACTACATTGGCAAAATTCTTCTTCATTGGAACCTCCTTGTTTCAACCATGATTTAACATCTCCCGGGGTCGCCCATTTCAGAGCGCCCCTGACGGGCATCCCAACCCTGACATTCGATTTTCAAGTGTCTTTCAAAAGTAATATAAAAAACGGAAAATAGCAAGGTGAAATTATATCTTGCTGATGCATGATTCAGGAGGCAGCATGGAGGGTGAGGACGTGTTCAACGATGTCTGGCACAAAGGCACCGACGGGACGTTCAAATTCACAATTTCAATTATCAAACCTCAAATAATATCGAAACAGCAAGCTCCAATGTGCCAATTGGCAAGGGACCAGATGAGTTCCTGCGTTAGGCACAGGAACTCATCTGGTGCATGCGTAAAGAAAATCGAACACTGTTAACTTTCGGTAAGCATTAATCTATATATTGACGCTCGATGCTTTCTTTTGGTTCATGCTTAACGAGCTTGTGTAATTTGCCGTTTTTGAAAATCAGATCAAGTTGTGCCATCTCGGTCTCATTCTCAAGATATCCAAAAGGCCAAACAACATAGTATCCCTTTTTGGTCATCTTCTGCCATGGGCCTTCTTTGTTATACATCAGAAATCCATCCATAAGCAGCAGATAGTCCAGGCCCGAATTCGGCGTCATATATTTCCCGTTCAGTGCCGCTATGACATCCCAGGGAGTTGATCCTGCTTTGACCTTCTTGAGCTTTTTCTGCGCCTTTTGAAACCTCTCCCGCGTTAGATATGACTTCACCACTTCAGTCAAGGAGCCAGCTTTTGCAATGGTTACACCTTCAATGTCCTCGCCAGCAACGTCAAGAGTGCGGACTTCTTGTATCGTTGCATTTTTGAAGTGTATTGCCTGCGGGATTTCCTTCGGCTGCGCGTCTTTCTTCCAGCCGGGAGTACGAAACCAGCCGATTGTTCCCGTCTTCTTTGCCTTGACCAATGCCTTGTACTCTTCGAAGGAAATAAGCTCTGCCTGCATTATAACGGAGTATTTCGGAACAAGCGTAATCCCATACAGGAGATAACCAAAAACGTGCTCTCCGAATACGGTGTCTCCTGATCGGGCGTTTACCTGACCAAAACCAAATACGCCACCATGATACTGCCCGGATAGCCGCCCGATCCAACCGTCGGCAACCACAAAATCCTTGCTTTTTCCTTGGTTCTGCATGCGGTAAAAGTCCCATGTTATCTTTTCCTGGATATTGACTCCTGGCTGCAAGCCATGCACTTGTTGCTCGTTCCGTTGATAAGCAGACAGAGAAGTACTTTTCATAATTTCCTTCTGCATTACCTGCTGCATCGAGGGCCCGCATCCGACTGCCACCAGCGGGATGAAAGTAACAAAGAAATAAAGTAATCGAGACCAATTCATTTTTCGTCTCCTTTCAGATTATCAAAATATATAATAATTTGACAAATCTTATCAAAAGCGTCCGTAGAAGGTCAAGGTAATATTACCCGAATTGAACTATGAAAAGGCGTGAGGGGTGGTGAATGGAAAAGGATCGAGGATTTTATCCTGCACCACACCTCATCCTCTGGCAAAAAAACGGCGCAACGTCACAAAAACTGCGAATTTATGCTAAAATTTCGGAGTGGTGTGGCGATTTCCATGCTGTGCAGCCCCATGGTTCCCCGGGAGGCCCGACACCGAAGGAACCCCTGCAGGTTGAAGAAGAAAGGACAGCCATGATACACCCGCTAAGCGTGGCACTACAGCTGGTGTTCGGTCCATACTTCAGTCGGGTCCTAACCAACCCATGCACCCGACGCGCCGGGAATTGCAGCTACAAAAAAGGAGGAAGGGGTAATGAGAAGCGTTCTCCTGGTAGAGCCGTCTAAATCATTCGCTCATTTTGTGGTTCTCGTGTTGACGAGGTTGGGATACGAACTCCTTCATGCAACAAAGTATGAAGAGGGGGTCGAGATAATAAAAAAGGGGAAACCTGATCTGATTATTTCAGAGACGAAACTTCACAGTAAAGGTGGCATTGAGCTTTGTGAAGCATTAAAGAGCGATCCGGAATATTTGAGCATTCCTGTTGTTATCGTTTCAACCGATGGTTTTTATGAAACGAAACTGGCTGCGCAAAAAGCCGGATGCGCAGATTATATTACAAAACCGGTTACCGCGAGAACACTTCATGAAATGATGGAGAGACACCTCCCTTTTTATCATAAGAGACACAATCTCAGGGCAAAAATGATTCTCACCGCAACGGTTGAAGACGGAAACAATTCATATGATTTGAAAACCGGCAATATGGGTGAAGAAGGGATATACCTGGAAACAGAACAACCATTACCGGCTGGTACCGTCTTGAATATATCGCTTCCCTTACCTGGACTGAGATTGCCCCTTCATTTGAAGGGACAGGTGATTTATGCAATGCCGGACCCGACACAGAGCCTGGCAGCAGGAATGGGGGTCAAATTTATTGAAATGGACCAAAATACCGTCACTTTGTTGAGGCATTATATGGAAAGCTATCTCTCTGATTTTATACCCGGATCCGCGGACATGATAAAATAACCTGGGTCAGGAGCAATCTACTGTCCAGTATGACCTCGGAGCAGGCCGTGATCCTGATGAGTGGTCCCCGAGCGTGCTCCTACTCACTCGCCAATTGCTTTCTATTTCGATAGAGATACCAAAGACCCCAGAGGCCATAGAGGGTAAACAGCGTAAGTATGATCGTATACGAAGTGTAGTTCGTGAAATGAAAGCCCGGCGTGCCCCGGGCAAAGAGGAGCAGAAAGAGCGCAACCATCGGCCAATAGGCGGTGATCGCCAGAGCGCCGGCCATGGCAAAGACGCCCCACATGGTCCGAGACCATAACCCGATGAGGCCGAGGAGCAGCAGGGGAAGATAGATGATCGTATCACCGACGCCGAATCCCTTGTTCACGGCCACGCCCATCCTGCCGATCACCTCTCTTGACTCCTGCAGGCCAATGGAGACGGCAAAATCGTAGTTGATGAAGGACATGGCCTGGCCGAATACGAGGATGACCAGCAAGAGCATCCCGACGATCATGATGATCCAGAATCCCGCTGTTCTTTTATCGTTCATCGCGAGCCTCCCGTCACATTATCACTATAGCGTGTCTGATCCCCTCCAATCCTAGCATACTTTCCGAATACTTTTGGAATAACCGGAAAATACCCGGGCCGGGGTATTGCTTTTGCCTGCAATATTTGCTATTTTTTAATACGTTGCCTCCTTCATGCCTTTTACCGCCGTACGGTTTCATGACAAAATAATATATTGCCTGGATTCAAGGAGCTACTCATGAAGATAATGGTATTACGTTATGTATACGGATATGCGAGCGCTTTGCTTCGAGCACGTGCACCGATCACCGCCGGGATACTCCTGGCTGTGCTCGGCACGGCCTGTTTGCACACAATGCCAACGCAATGGCGCGTCGGCGCAGCCCGGGTCGATATCACACCCGATGCGGCAGAAATTGCCGCCGGCAATATCTGGCTCGGGGGCTTCGGCTCCTGTCTTCTCGACAGCCGCCGCGCCACGGGCGTGCATGACCCGATCCATGCCCGGGCGATGGTCATCAGCGACGGGGCCACGACGGTGGCCCATGTCATGGCCGACACCCCCGGCATCAGCAATCGGCGCATCAAGGCCATCCGGCAGCGCGCATTCGATGCAACGGGCATTCCGAGAAGCAATATCATGGTCGGCGCAACCCATACCCATTCGGGTCCGGACATGGTCGGCATCTGGTGCGGCGTGAGCGACAGCTACGAGTCTTCTTTCGATCAGCGCGTTGCGCAAGCGGTCATTGAGGCCCATCAATCCCTCCAGCCTGCAACACTGCTGGCGCGGGTCGCGCCGCTGAGCAACATGCAGACCAACCGCCGCGGCTGGAATATCACTGATGAAGACCTGGCCGTCCTGCAGGCCCGCGACAGCGACGACCGGCCCATTGGAACGATCGTTGAATTTGCCGCCCATGCCACCTGTATCGGCAAGGAGAATACGCTGATCAGCCGTGACTGGGTCGGCAGGGTCCAGGACCGGATCGAAGGCTCCGGCAACGGTATCGCCCTTGTCAACACCGGTGACCAGGGTGATGTCATCCCGAAGGACTGTGGAAGCGGCTTTGGCGGGGCCGAGGCCTTCGGCGCGTCCATTGCCGATGCGGCACGGGACCGGATAGCAACGGCCGAAGAGCTGACGCCGCC
>DMKB01000341.1 GCA_003454665.1 Nitrospiraceae bacterium
GTGATTCAATAACACTCTTCTGATTGAAAAGCTCAGCAACAGCAGCGAGGTTCAGGTCAAAGGGGGATGCTTTCATCACGGCAAATCCCTCGGCCAGGGCTTGCATCATGCCGTATTCAATCCCGTTATGCACCATTTTGACGAAGTGTCCTGCGCCGGCTCTCCCCATATAGCCGTACCCGTTTTCTACCGTAAGGTCACGGAATAACTGCTCGTGCTTCTCAAACACCTCTTTTTTGCCGCCGATCATGATGCATGCGCCGTTCCGGGCCCCGCCCGGTCCACCGCTCACCCCGGCGTCGAGAAAGTTGATCCCCTTCGCTTCCAGCTCAATCGCCCGACGCATCGACTCCCGGTAGGGGGAATTTCCTCCATCGATTACCGTATCGCCTTTTTTCAGGTGATTCGTCAGTTCCGACAGGACCGCATCAACGGCCTGATGCGAGAGCATCAGCCAGACGAGCCGAGGCGCCTCGAGCATCTGCACCATGGATGCAAGCGATGCTGCCGGCTCCGCACCGATCCGGGAGATCCGTTTAAGCGGCTCGGGGCTTCTGTTAAAGGCCACGACGTGATGGCCCTTTTCGAGAATCCGCTCAACCATGTTGAATCCCATCTTACCCAATCCCATGTAACCAAGTTTCATAGCGTCACCCTAGGCCTGTTCACGTATGCAGGCAAAGCATTCCCTTATTTTTTCCGCGATAAGAATTGATTTTCTATATCCTGTACTTTCCCGAGCCGCCTGACATGACGCTCAGCACCTGAAAATGCCGCTGCCAGAAAGGTGCGAACAACGTCTTTCGCCAGCTCCGGTCCCACGACCCGTGCGCCGAGGCACAGAACATTCATGTCGTCGTCCTCCACTCCCTGGTGGGCGGAGAACGTATCATGGCAGATGGCCGCACGTATGCCCGGGAATTTATTCGCAGCAACACAGGCCCCGACCCCGCTCCCGCAGATAACGATCCCCCGCTCGGCATCCTTGCGGCCTATGGCCTCTGCCACTGCCCGGGAAAAATCGGGGTAATCAGCAGGTTCTTCGCCGTACGTCCCGAGGTCTGCTGCTTCATGCCCAAACTGCCCCACGAAATCAGCTATAACTNNACTGCCTTTAAACGGTATCCGCCGTGGTCCGCTCCGATGGCTATTCTCATAATGTGTCATCACCTGTTTTTCTAATTGTACCACCCTTTTAGCGGACTGCGGCAAATATAAGACAAAATTTATCTTTTATTACGAAAGTCACAACCGGCGGGTATGGACAACTGTCGTCAGGACAGTCCCCGGGAGAGCTTATGACCCCTGGCCCACGCTCCAGTGGTCTACCCAGAGGGCGGTGGCGCCGGCAACGGCAGCGGGCATAATGATGAAATTGACCAGCGGGATCATCGTTGCGAGCAGAACGCCCAGGCCGAAGCCAAGGCTGATCATTCTCTTTTCCGCTAACCGCTCCCTGACCCGCTTAAAATTCATATTATGATTTTCCATGGGATACCCCATATATTCCAGGGACAGCATCCATGCTCCGAAAACGACCCACAGCACCGGTGAGACAACATTGATTCCGGGAATGAACGAAAGAAGGAGAACCAGTCCGCCGAACAGCAGGTAATAGGCGATTTTACGGACTTCGTTCATAAGGGATTGGGAGATATTGGGAAACGCCGTGCGAAGGCTGCCGGGCTCCTGTTGGGTTTTGCCCCTCAGATGCGCCTCCACCTTTTCTGCCAGCAGTCCGTTAAAGGGCGCTCCGAGCAGGTTCGCCACCACGGTGAATCCAAAAAACAGGATCACGAGGGCCGCGATCGCGAAGAGCAGCCACAGCACGACAAGCGACAACCTCGCCCACCATTCGGACCCGCCCGGCAGGAGCCATTCCATCAGCTTACCGAACTGACCGATGCCGAGCCATATCAGCACCGAAAAAATCACGATATTGATCAGCAGGGGGATAGCAAAAAACTGTTTCAGCCCCGGACTCAGAATGAGGCGAATTCCCCGCATAACGTAGCGAGATCCTGCTATGATATCCTGGAACATCAGTTGCCTCCATGCCGCTGCATTGTGCTTTCGCAAGCCGCCTTTTAAAATCGTTCCTAGTATAGCAGACCATGATAGGCCGGGCAATATCTTTTTAATTATACAATACCCGGACATGAGTGCTCTGTGATACAATGGAAAAAGCTTCGAACAGCAAACACGGGAGGGAATAGGTCATGGCATTCATAACGGGGAAGGCATTGACGGCATTGATCCTGGGTCTCGGCCCGATCGCCCTGGACGTCTCTCAGCTGATACGGCAGTGGATGAAGAAGGAAAGCGTGCCGAAGGATGATATCCCTTCACGGCTGCACCGCATTGAGGAAAATATGGAGGTGCAGTCTCAACTCAACGAACAATACTTTTCTGAAATGCGGATACTGAAACCCGCGCTGGAAGGCGTGCAGAAATCGCTGAAACTGCTGTTCACCATGGCGCTGGCCGCTTGTCTTCTTTCTCTCGCGGCGATGGTGTTCGCGCTGGTACGCTAATATCGGTCAGGCGACGGCGCGGCAGGTTTCGCGTGAGAAACAGGGTGTACAGGGGAAAACGTTCCCTGAGTGCGCTGGCCGACCTTCCGTCAGAGGTCTTGTGCGCTCACTTTTCTACGGGCACCGTAAACTGCCTTGCACTGCCGGCACTGCTTCTCTACAGGCATGATTGCGTTAACGCAGGATCTTCGAATCCGGATGACTCTTCTTCCATTTTTTCCACGTCGTATCTTTTGCCTTTACCTTCGGGAGCCACTGCTTGAAATATGTACCCTGAATGCCCATGAGCCCCTTGCGGTAGGGGAACCAGAGCGTCGACGTTTCCCGGTCGTAGAGCACGAATGTCGATTTGTAGGTCCAGCCTGAAGGAACGAGTGTCAAAGTCCGGCCGTCTATCACGCGGCTGTACACAGCCGCCAGGTTCTGGAGCGGTCAGTACCCCACGGCAATGGGATTTGACCCGACCTTGCTGTTCGCGATCTCATGGCCCGTGAGGGTCGGAATGGAATAGGCCCGCGCGTCTGCCCCCTCGGATACGCCGAGGATACGGAGTGCAGACGGCA
>DMKB01000269.1 GCA_003454665.1 Nitrospiraceae bacterium
TCCGATTTTCCCGGGGCGCACAGGTGTGTTGCGACGTCGGGGTTCCCCACGACGGCCTCGGCGTATCCCATGCAGCCGGCAAAGCCGCAGGCGCCGCAGTTGGCTCCCGGCAGCACCTCACGCACCTGCTCTACCCGGGGATCCATCTTCACCGTGAACTTGGACGCGATAAAGGCGAGTGAAACACCAAAAGCGATCCCCACACCGGCGAGAAAAACGACGGAAATATAGACAACCTCTACAGGCACCTTCTCCATCGCCGCAATCGATCCTCCCACCCCGGCCTGCGGAATAAGGTCGCTGATGAAAAGGTCCATCAACTCAACGAGCGTTCTCGTAATCATGTGTACAGCGTGTTCAAACATGGCAGCGTACCTTCTTCATGGTATTCGTTACAGGGTGATCATTCCGGAAAATCCTAAAAAAGCGAGCGCAATAAGGCCGGTCAGCACAAATGCAATGGGAAGCCCCTGGAATGATTTCGGCACATCGGCAAGATCGAGTTTCTCCCGAATACTCGCCATGATGATGAGGGCCAGGCTGAAACCGACGCCTGAACCGAAGGCAAGGGCGATACTTTCGAAGAGGCCGTACTCTTCGCCGGCATTGATCAGCGGCACGGCGATGATGATACAGTTCGTCACGATCAGCGCAAGGTAGATGCCGAGCTTATAGTACAGCGCAGGGGTCTTCTTTTTCATGATCGTATCAGCGGCCTGCACAAAGGCGGCAACAATGCCGATAAAGATGACGATCTTCAAGTATTCGAGGTGATAAGGGACCATGATATATTTATAAACGACCCAGCTCAGTACGGAGCTGATAACCATCACGGCGGTGAAGGTAATGCTCATTCCCACGGCCGTCTCCATCCGCTTCGTCACGCCGAAGAAGATGCAGAGCCCCAGGTACCGCGCAAACACGAAATTATTGATGAGCGCCGACGCAATAAATATCGTCAGAACATGTTCCCACAATCCACTGCCTTCCATGCTATCCTCCGGTCAGGCGACAAATCTCAAACTGCTGACGGTAAAATGTAATCACTTTGCACTTTGCACTTTGCACTTAATCAGTGTATCAATGTCCCCCGCTGCTTGCGCCCGTGCCGCCGAAAACTTTCCGGTCTATCCAGTTCAGGAATCCCATGAGCAGCCCCATGGCAAAAAACCCGCCCGTGGGCAGGACCATGATCAGAAGCGGCCGCGTATGGAGAATATCGTAGCCCCAGAGAGATCCTTTGCCCAAAAATTCTCTCGTAATGCCTATCAACACCAGCGCTAACAGAAATCCCAGCCCCATCCCCATGCCGTCGATCATGGACGGGATGAGTTTGTTTTTGCTTGCGAACACCTCGGCCCGGGAAAGGACGATGGCAAAGGCCACGATCAGCATGATATACAGGCCCATTTCCTTGTACACGTCACGAGCGTACGCCCCCATCACCAGATCGGTCACCGTCACCCACGTGGCAATGATGAACATGTAAGCGGGGATGCGCACCTTGGGGCTGATAAAGCTCCGGATCAGGGAGACGGTTACGTTCACCATGGTCATCACGAAAAATACGGCGACGCCCATGAGAAATCCGTTCTTCACTCCGCTCGTCACGGCGACTGCCGGACAGAGCGACAAGGCAAGGCGGAACACGGGGTTCTCGCCGAAGAGGCCATTTTTGAATATTGCCCAGTAGCTTACCTTCTTCATTTTTTCACCCCGTGCGTGGCGACCTTGATACCGCCACCATAGCGCTCAATAAGCATCTGGACCGCGTCTTTTACCCCGTTCGTCACGGCCCTGCTCGAAATCGTTGCGCCGGAGATTGCCTGTATGTTTTCCTTCGTCGGCTTCTTCAGGAGCGCCAGCTGGGAAAATTCCTTTCCCTTGAACTGTTCAAGAAACCACTCTTCCTCGATGATCTGATCGCCCAAGCCTGGTGTTTCGGCGTGATCCAGAACTTGTACGCCCTTGACACGGATATCCCGGTCCACGGAGACCAGCATCTTCACATAGCTCGAATACCCCTTGCCGGCCGTGGTAGCGATATACGCGACAATCCGTCTTCCCGACTTCGCCTCGTGGTAATCGTAGTGTTTCCGGCCAATATTCCATTTACCCACTTCCGTAATGACATCCGCCTCGGGCGCCATTTTCTTGAGCGCTTCTTCCTTTTCCTTCTTCTCGGCCTTGAACCGAACGGGCGACGTAACATAGAACACGCCCACCATGATCATCCCGGCCACAACAAAGATCGCGACGAGGCTGAGGGTTATCTTGAGCATCTCTTTCATTATTTCAACTCCTTCACCGCTATCTTGCCGAACACCCGGCTCCTCACGCGCCTGTCCAGAAGCGGGGCAAAGCAATTCATCAGAAGGATGGCGAACATCACGCCCTCGGGGTAACCGCCCTTCAGCCTGATCAGCGCCGTCAGCGCGCCGGCACAGATACCGAAGATGACCTGGGCGCTCCGCACCGACGGCCCGGTAACATAATCCGTGGCCATAAAGAAAGCGCCGAGAATCAGTCCGCCCGAAAGCATATGAAAGATCGCGTCTCCCGATAACAATCCCTCAGTGCCGCCGAAAAGCCAGGTAAGCAGACCGACGGTGGCGATGAACGATATCGGGATATGCCATGTGATGTACCGTTTAATGAACAGCAGAAAGAACGCACCGAGCAGAAGCGCCGCTATCGACGTCTCCCCGAGCGATCCTGCCCGGTTGCCCACGAAGAGGTGCTGATAAAGCTCCGCCTTGGTATGAAACACCTCGAGCAGCGCAGCCAATCCGTCCTCCTTCAGGAGGCCCAGGGGCGTCGCCGTGGTCACGGCGTCCATGCCCGTGACATTCATCACCGGCTTATAATAGGTCGTCATCTGTTTGGGAAAACTGATGAGAATAAAAGCCCTGCCGATCAGGGCGGGATTGAAGATATTAAACCCGAGGCCGCCGAAGAGCTGCTTGGTGATCACGATGGCCACGAAGGAACCGACGGCCGGAATATACAGGGGAACGCTCGAGGGGACATTCAGCGCAATGAGCAGACCCGTCAGGAACGCGCTTCCGTCCGAGACCGTGACCGGCTTCCTGAGGGCCATCTGTGTAAGCGCCTCGGAGAGTATGGCCGTCACGATGCTTACCAGGATGATTGCCACGGCGCGGAACCCGAAGTAGTACACACCCATCAGCGCCGCAGGCATCAGCGCGCCGCTCACGGTCCACATGATCGTCGCCGTACTCTCCGAAGAGCGCATATGAGGCCCGACAGAGACAATCAGCTGCGGCTGGGCTTGCTGCTGTTCTTTTACTGCTCCTTCCATTCTCGTAACCTCTTTTCTCTGTCGCTCTTCGAACTGCCCTTACTGACTCTTTTTCTTGGCGAGCTCTTTTTTCGCCTTTTTCACCCACTGCACCATCGGCCTGTTGGCCGGGCACACGAAGGTGCATGATCCGCATTCAAAACAGTCGAGCAGGTTGTAGTCCTTTGCGTCCTCATAGCGCTCCTTTTCGATAAACAGCCCGATCACCGATGGCTGGAGCTTCATGGGACAGGCGTCGATGCACCGCGCACAGCGGATGCACGGGCCGTAGGGCTTCACGCTGACTTCAGCCAGCGGGAGGACGAGGATACCCGACGTCCCCTTGATCACCGGAACATCGAGGCTATACTGGCTGATGCCCATCATGGGACCGCCGGAGATCACCTTTGCCGCGGAGTCGGTGAATCCTCCTGCTTCTTCAACAAGCTGAGAATAAGGCGTGCCGATCCGGGCGATGAAATTCTTGGGTTCCTTCACGCCCCTGCCCGTGACGGTCACGTACCGCTCGATCAGCGGTCTGCCGAAACGAACGGCATTATAGACTGCTTCGGCCGTACCCACGTTCTGCACGACAACACCGATGTCCATTGGCAGGCCCCCTGCCGGCACGGTCCTGTTCACGACGGCCTTGATCAGCATCTTTTCAGCGCCCTGGGGGTACTTCACCTTTACCGGCAATACCGCGATGCCGGGAGAACCGGCCACCGCTTTTTGCATGGCCTCGATCGCATCCGGCTTGTTTGCTTCTATTCCTATATAACCCTTCTTGACCCCGAGAATTTGCATGAGGATCTTGAGGCCTTCAACAATTTCGGTCGGGCGTTCGAGCATTATCCGATGGTCGGCAGTCAGGTACGGCTCGCACTCGGCCCCGTTCAGGACCACGGCGTCGATCGGCTTTTCCTTGGGAGGCGAGAGCTTCACGTGCGTGGGAAACGTCGCGCCGCCCATGCCGACAATGCCGGCCTCACTGACCATTTTCTTCAACTCATCGGGGCTGAGCATTGCATAATCGGGTGTCTCTTTCAGCCCCGACACCCATTCGTCTTTCCCGTCACTCTCGATGACAACGGACGCCACGTCCATGCCGAGGGGGTGGGGAAAATTGCCGATTGCCGTTACTTTGCCCGACGTCGACGCATGGACCGGCGCGGACACAAAACCGGTGCCTTCGCCGACTTTTTCCCCTTTTTTGACTTCCTGCCCGATTACGACGAGGGGCTTGTCCGGCGCTCCTATGTGCTGGCTTAAGGGGATAATGATTCTTGTGGGAAGTGCTGCGGTAACGGCTGGTTTGTGAGCGGTGAGTTCCTTGTTGTACGCGGGGTGCACGCCTCCGCTAAAGGTGGCCTGCGCTTTGATCGTCGTCACTTCCATGCTAATTCACCTTCAGTGTTCTGCACTATAAATTTTGCTAATGGCAGTATAATTACTGAAATTATAATTTGAGAATTTCTAAAGGCCGCACAGTTTATAACAGATATGCGAGGTGAGTGTCAAGTATTTTTTCTTTACTGTATCCAAAGACGTAATCTGTCGAACGTCGTAACAATTTTCTTGTTTTCCCTTCATGTCCTGCATCGACATGCCGCAGGCGCTCCGCCGGCGAACAACATACATCTCACTTTGTTAAAACGCAACCGTTGTTCATAATACAAAACAGGAAGGGCGGCATCTCGATGATTTGCCGCCCTTCACAATTTCACGTACCGTCAATGAACGACTGCCAAGGGCAATCGCCTTCATTCCGCCATGCTCCGCATACGCCCCCGACCCGGACAGTCCTGCTCGTGAAGCCGGCACGCAGTACTGGAGGAGATAATGCTTACGCTACAGCCACTACTTCCTTCACGGCGGGGATCTCCTGTTTCAACTGCTTCTCAACACCCATCTTGAGCGTCATGGTCGACATGGGGCAGCTACCGCAGGCCCCCTTCAGCCGCACCTTGATGACGCCGTCGTCCTCGATGCTCACGAGTTCAATATCGCCTCCGTCCGCCTGCAGCGTGGGCCGTATTTTTTTGAGTACTTCTTCCACTTTTTCTTTCATGGGAATGATCTCCTTCTCGTAGTCTGCATACCGTCTCTTGAGAGCTATTATACACTGTTTTCATCCTGATT
>DMKB01000115.1 GCA_003454665.1 Nitrospiraceae bacterium
CTCTGCAACCGATTATGCTCTTTATTTTTGTGTACGATAGCGGCGGGCCGCCGCCGATTCGTTTACCGTCGACGAAAATACCATCCACGATGCCCCATTCCAGGAGCGCCTCGTGTTCCGAGGTATCGATTGTCCTGAACGAAGCAGCGTCGCCATATTCACGGCATGCCCGTTTTGAGCGTTCATACACCATATTCTGGCCGGGACACCAGCCGTTCATGAAGGCCGTGATCGCCACTCCTCCGGGCATGACCGGAACGCTTTTTCTCTGCTTTATCCAGGACGGCGGCCTCGCATCACCGGTGAAGGCCTTCCAGACCAGCACGGCGATCCCGTCCCGGTCAGCTTTCTTGTAACCATGCTTCTTGAACCAGGACGCCTTCATCCAGAAGGGCGGCCAGATGCCCCAGGCTGCCATGCCCTTTGCGCCTCTTGATCTGGCATCCTCTTCCGCAGCCTGAAGCAAAGCCCTGCCCATGCCTTTTTTCTGAAAATTTCCTCTCCCCTGCTTGCGGCCGTGCACCCAAATGCACAAAATAAAGTAGAGGTCTTTCCCGTCGATAAAGGATTCCTCAACGGGCAGGTACTGGATCATGCCTCCGACAATACCCTGGTCATCGACTGCAAGTTTTACCCGCAGGCCCCGGTCTTTATACTTGTCGTACCAGCACGCCTTATGGTCGCCTGCTTCCTTGATTTCGTCGGACCAGTCCTCAAGGCACTGGAAGTAGACGTCATGACTCTCGGGCGTAAGATCGATGACCTTCATGATCGGCCCCTCGCTTCTCTATACCCAGTTATCTAAGGCTTTTTCTTCAATGACGCATCAGAAGCCGTTTGCTTCATAAGAGGATTTAATGCTATGTTAACAGCCTCTTTATTTCGATCTTTGGAAGCAAAATACGCATTTTCGTTAACAGGAATAAATTTTGCCGCTTTAAAAGCGCCGGTCTGCAGTTTCGCTATAACGTGAATGCCGCCCGCGTTCATATACGCAATCTTTCCATTTTTGTCTTCTATTCTGACAAGCAAGGATAGTGCCGGTACTTTACCAGAGAAGTTCGACCCGAGAAACGAACAGGATTCTACTTCATCCTCTGTCCCATTCCACCTTGCCTTACACTGTGAGAATTTAGCGCCGCTCACAATAATACGCGGTTGAAGAACAGCATCTACGTGGGAGTCGGAACTTAACTTTTCCATGCACTGCTTTCTTACGCGCTTAATCTTCGTTTCGTCCTTTTTTCCGGTTTGAGGATCAAACAGATTTCCTTCCTTCTTAACCAA
This sequence comes from Nitrospiraceae bacterium, assembly GCA_003454665.1. Lineage (GTDB taxonomy): Bacteria > Nitrospirota > UBA9217 > UBA9217 > UBA9217 > UBA9217. The sequence goes on from DMKB01000115.1 coordinate 1,288, forward strand.
CATTTTCCAGATTTTCTCATACTTCTTCGAAGATATTGTGGAGAAGCCTGCTTCTTTAAGTTTGGCCACAATAAGTGCCTCGAATTCTGCCTCCACCTTATCAGCCTGCTTTAATTTCTCGGATACGGAAAGCGGCTCAAGAGCTATTGTTTTAATGTCGGCATGAAATTTGGCTTGATCGATCTTAAATGGTTGCTTCGTGAACTGGGGTATCGTAGCACAGCCACCAATGACCGCTGACAGCAGAATTACCATCAGCAATCGTATCCCTTTCAATTCCTCTCGCAGTTTCATACATTCGCCTCCTTCGTATGTGATTATGTTAGATGCTCGCCCTATGGTTTATGATGCACTATCCGTTATCCGTATTCTGTTGTCTTTCACTCATGAGGAACCCCCGCTCAACCAGCGTCGGAAAGGCTCCCTCGATAGTGCGATATCCTGCAGTACTGCCTTGGCTGGATGGCCGCGGGATCACCGGTAAATATTTTATTCCCTGTCGCCTGATGTTTCATCGTCACGGTTTCTTGAATTTCATGAGTAGAAACGGACGTCTGGCCTGCTTTAGATTACTCAACGGTACGATTTCGGGATAATTCTCAAGCTGATGGATGACCAAATCCCCCCCATCGAGTATGTTTTTTGGATCATTGTCCTGATAGAGCGCAGCGACATGGCTGTTAAAGTGCAGCAAGAGGCCGTCGTCGATCATCTGTGCGTCCACGGCAACCGTATCTCGGGCGTTGTAGGCTATCCCGTTCTTGAATGAAAGCACGTCATCCACCTTCGCCAAAAATTTCCGGAAATTATTCTGATTCAAATACGATATTGCATACCCCTGCCTCCGTTTTCCATAGCTGATAAAATCAAGGCAGTCGGCGCCATACTGCGCGTCGGCCCCGGTAGCGTTATCGACATTCAGCAGGCCGCTGCCGAGAATATAGGGCAAATTAAGGATTTCGGTTAATTTACCCGTATAGCCTTCGTTCATATACTTTGAGATGCAGAGAACCGGTGATCGAAAGTAATCATCGTCCTTGGAAACCTCAGCGTAAAGCCGGATCGATCCGGCACCGGTCATGCTATCAAAAAGATGTCGGAGCTGGTATGAGTGAATGCGACGGCTGTTTTTCAGCTTGTCAATGTCTCTGGTTTTGAACAGTATATATTTAGATGCATCATTCGCAAATCCATAGTTATTTTGTCCGATAATGTTATAGCTTCTCCCTTCCGAGGCCACAGCCTTCCATGTCACCGAAACGTTTTCATCACGATCAAAACCAGTGTTCAGGTAAACCTCAAAGGCGTCATCCTGGAGAAAATAGTTGCATTTTTTGGGGGCGAATGTTTTTCCGCGCTTGCTCAGCAGAATAACCGGCTGTTTATATCGGTTGCGCCACGTTTTTAGCAAAGCTTCCCATTTGTTACGCTTATAGTGAACCGCGTATCTTGAAGGATTTTGGAGCAAAAGACTGATCAACGAGGAAGAAGCCTTCGAGATTTCAAAGTATGATACCTGTCTGTTGTCTTCATAAGCAGATTTCGCAAGCTCAGATCGGTCAGGCCCATGCTCTGCAAAGGGTTCAAAATAAATTCTTGCATTTATGATCTCTGAGAACGCCTCGATGGCCATAGTAAGCAGCCGATTCGCCTGATCGTCTGATTTCAGATAGGGCCGGGAAATAGCTATCGTAACGGAGTGAAGGTCTTTAAGCGTTAGTATATATGTAAAAATCTCCTCGAATTGTTGATCTGCTTTATCATGCGGAACGCCTGCAAAATAATCGAGGTCTACGCTTACAACAACGGGAACGTCGAAATCCGACGCTATTTTCTGTCGCCTGAAATCAGTGACCGAAAATCTATCCGACACATCTCCGCAGGACCGCGGCACTGCGACTTCATGGGCATTGATCGTGGACTTTACATGGGCTTTCTTACTACGGATTTCTCTGGGTAACAATGAATCTCCAGCAATCCAGGTAACGTTCCGGATGGGGTGTGGAAGAAGGGGCTCAATCCAATTGAAACTCTGAATAATGCCGTGCTTGTTCCAGAAGGTGTAATGTGCAGAATGGTCATTAAGTCCTCCCTTTTTGCTCAATATTGTCCGGACAAAGTCAGAATTAAAGACTTCCGTCGCATCGCTGTGCTGATCAAAGAGAAGCAGATGATACTGCTGGTCCCAGCTCAGATGTTCTGCAAGCCAGTAGAAACTGCCGGCATGATTGTCCTCAATATGGACGGAAAGAAACGGATTCGCAGATCCTCTGCACGGCCAAAGCAGCACTACCGGGAAGAGGAACAGAAAAGCCCATCCATATACTTGTTTAGCTCTATCGCGAGTATGCATGTTTTGGTTTGGACGTTAATTGTTGACGAAGGATTATTTCGCTGATGCACGTGTCCTCGTATTTTGCGCCCTTGTAGACCTTGTCAATAACGAGTTTTATGGTCCTGACTTTTCCCTTATAACCGCTTATATCTATATAATGGTATGCTTTCGGATATGCGGGATAATACGATACGTATTCATCCGGGAAAGAGGACGTGACGGTGTAGGAATCGTTGACTATCGCCGTTATCTCGGCCACGCGGTTGTTAGCATAATAATGTTTTCTTGATTTTGCATAGCCCGGCATAATTCCAATTTGCGAAATAGTTCTCGGTTTCTTGAGTTGCAACAAGAGATATTCTCCGATCCCATCGCCTGTCCTGCCCTCTGCCCAGGCAGTGCCCTCTTCCATATCTTTTACGCGCTCAGCCTTATATTTGCTTATCGGCTTCAGCGTTGACGAAGCCTTGACGTTATATGCATGGGATGCATAATAATACCTTGGTCCTTCAAAAATATAAAACGCAGTAGGCGCTGTTACTTCTTCATTTATTTCTTCATCAAAAGTGAAATGGAGGAACACAGCGTTATTGAAATCAATGAGAATATTGTCCTTCCACGTCGGCTCCAAATTATCGAATTCCCAGGTAAATGTATTATCGACGCGAATAAACTTTTTTGCCGGCTTTATGGTAATAAGCTCAGAGTCTATAGATATTGGTTTAATTGTTACCTTTCCTTTCTGTATCGGCCCTTTCCAGGTCGAACCGGTTGAGAGGAGATATCGGAAGAGTTCCGAGGCATAGTTGTCATCCATGGAAGGTCCACCGTGGCTCAGCTGGTACCGGGAGCTGTAAGAAATCGCGATTTTCTTTTGCTCGCCCTTCTTAAATTTTACGCTTGATACAAACCAGCTGATTTTCATCGGGTTGTCGATGTCGCCGCCCGCCAGGGCATCGGGCACGGGTATCGATTTGATTGCTCCGCCTTTGACATACTTGTATTTCGTTTCGCTGCCGTCAACTTCTATATGGTATTCGCGAATTTCATTCTTATTCCCGTAGATGGTATTCGGAAAACCGGCCTTGACGGTGACAACTTCTCCGGTATTTTTCATGATATAGGTGACCGTTACTTTTGCATGATCTCTATACAGTTCAATGTTCAGGTCTTCATTCAGTATTTCAACTTGATTGGTACCTATTGCCTCGAGATGGCCGGAGCCAAAGCTTCCCGTTCCAAAACCTCCCCCCCAGTTGGCAAAGGTTGATCCAGGAATAATGAAACAAGCTGAAATACTAATGAACAGAAATGTTCTTTTCATTGAGTCCTCCCTTTTGAATAAATCATACCTTCACCGGCAAACAGAATATTCTTATTCTGTAAATTCGTTTGCGAAAGGTGCTTGATAAGATTATACACCCTATTGCTCGCATCCACAATGGGAACTCCATAGCGAAAGGTATAACTTGTTATGCGCGCCTTCTGGAAATCACCGGTCCGGTTCACGTCGACATGTATGGAAAATGTCGGCGTATCACCGTGTCTCTCTACGCCGGGATAATCAAAGATGAAATTCCCCAATGAATATACGATAAGCCGATTTTTATAAAGCTCTATTCCGCGTAAGATATGCGGGCCATGGCCGAGGATGAGATCGGCGCCGGCATCGATACAGGCGCGAGAAAATGCAACCGCATCTCCGCGCTCTTCATTCCCAAAAAATTCCATTGTATGCGGCACAAGGTATCCCCGGTGGTGCTCTCCTCCCATGTGGGCGGATACTATGATAATATCTTCCTTGAACGAGCCGATTATTTCAGCGGCCTCATTGATCTTGTTTATATTATTATCCCCGCTGAATGAAAAGGCGATGAACCTTACGGTTTGGCCGTTGATATCGATCGCAGCACCTTGATCAGCCAAACCTGCTGTATGAAAACCACGGCAGTTCAGCACGGACAGTGTGTTACTGTAGTATACAGTCCCGGAATCGAGGACATGGTTGTTGGCAAGGCTCAGCGTGTTTATACCGATTTGTTCCAGGATGTTGATGGATTCAAGAGGCATTGTTAATTTTAATCGAAGCGCATCTTGCCGGCTGTGGTGATTTGAAAGAACACCCTCGAAATTTGCAAACACAATATCGCCCTGCAAATTAAGCTTATGCAGTTCATCTGCATGTTGGTCGATTATCCTTTGACTTACATAAACGTCGCCGACAGCGGCTATTGTGATAGTCGATTTTTGGGAGACAGGTTGCGGCTGGATTAAAAAAGAGAAAACAATGCAAGATAAGAATAGAATTCGCATGCATCAAATTATTTCATAAAATCCACGGGAATGCAAGGCTCTTTGTTGAAGGAGGAACCTGGGGGACGCTGTTTCCTGTAGTGCATAACTATAATCGTTATACTGCTTCCCCATGCGGCCACCTCCTTCCCCGCTTCTTAATAATAGCAAAACTCCTTCAGCCCTTTCCGCGGAGGGCCGTCCTTTTTCTTCTCCGCCGGATAGCAGTGTTATTTTACCACGAAGTACACGGAGACCACGAAGAGAGGCAAGCACAAAATCCCAAATAATTTCCTATTTATTTTCAGTTTCTGACTCCCTACCGTCCATGTCTCCCCATGTCAGCCCGAGACGGTCGAATCCCTGCTCAATCCTCGGCTTGACGATCCGGAAATACGGTGAAACATCGAAATCTCTCGGTGTGAACAGACTATGATGCCGGATATGAAGGATTTCCTCGTAGCACTCGACACAGGCAGGGTCCTTCGACTGCTCGAGCTCAACTTCCGGCAGGATCGGGTAGCGGATCGACTGGAATGCCTGGGCTATCAGGGAAGAGCAGATCGCCCTCGTCGGATCACCGCTGCCGAGGGCAAGCAGCCGGCGTCTCCACCTACGCGGCACCGGCGGCGACTGAATGGCGTACCGGGCCAGATCAAAGATGTTCTTGAGGTCATAGTGGTGCCCGATGCGCGAAACAGCGTACGCCACCACCGCGTCCGTTTCCTTCTGCGAAAGCCCCATGGCCCTGCAGATCCGGGTATGCCGCCGGGAATACAGGCTGAGCGGGACTGTGCGCACACCCTCTCGTACATCGGCCTCCAGCAGAACGGGTGCCTCATCGCCGTCCTGCGGCAAACCCAGCGCGTCACCGATAAAAAGCGCTGCGTGGGACCATGTGGACTGCGTCAGGTACTTTATGGCGGCGCTGATGCGGCTGGTCCCTTCAACGAGCAGGACATCGCCCTTCATGAGCGTTGCCGCGAGCAGCTCAGGTTTGCTGGTGGCGATGTGGTCGCCGCTTTCACGCGGTCGCGAGAGAAACCGGGCGAGCCACTGTCCGATGACTTCCAAAGGGGACATCATTATGGCATTACTATATGCGTGAGCAGTATTTGTGTCAAGTAGGAAACTGCTGTATAGAGAGGGCAGAATGCAGAGAACAGACGAAAGATTATAGACAGTCAGACAGTAGACAGGGCACGGACAGCAATTGCAAAATGCAAAGTGTAAAGTGAAAAATGTAAAATTTCAGGAAATGATGCGGGAATACAGAAGACAGACGGTAACGCGACACCCCGCAGTACCGCCTGGGCGGTACTGCGGGGCCATCATCCGGCATCTATGCTTTCTTTTCGAGGATATAGCTTAAAACCAACAGCGTTACCGGCCAAATGCCGACATAGATCCCCCACCGCTCTGAATGCGCTTCCTGAAAGACCGCCTTTAATGCAGGATCGGCGACATTACCGATAACCTGGCCTCCGATCTCCGGGCTGATATACCACACCGCCCACGACAGAGGTATACAAATAATTCCCAGCCAGAATGAAACTTGAGCTAATTTTTTCATCTTTTTCTCCTTTTTGTTAGGATTCGCAATGCCAATAATTAGCCACCAAGATCACAGATAAAAGCTTGTCGAACAATGTGTTAAAGCTTCTCGTACATTTCCTCCTCTGAAGCCTCTCATCACACTGCTTATAATCATGAATCAGTTTTATTACTATACTCACCATATAGTAAATTAATAGTATTGTCAATAACTACAGAGTACAGAATACAGATCACAGATTACTAGACAGCAGACTACACAGGACAGAAAACAGATGACAGATGATAGACGGTCAGACGACATCGGATAAAAATTGACGATAGAACACAGATGCAGAATGCCGGGTTGGCGCGGCATCCGATGCATCCGGCGTAGTGTTGTTACGCGGCCCGCGGCAGTGCGGCCTTCCACTCCGGGATGATCTCCTTGACGAAATCGTCGAAGGACCGGGGTGCGCGCCCGAGGATCTCCTGCTGGCTCTCCAGGTCTTCCTCGGTGGCTGCCATGCCGTGCTCCTGGTAGAAGTTGTACATGATCCGCATCTCCGGGACCATGAACTCCGGCATCATGTTCTTTACCAGCCCTGCCCAGGCATCGAGGTCGTCGCCGGCATACCGGACCTTGCGGCCCAGGTGCGTGCTGTAGATCCTGGCCGTGTCCTCGCCCGTCAGGGTGTCGGGACCGTGGATCGAATAGACTTTGCCCTCATGGCCGGTCTTCATGAGCGCCTTGACGGCGCTCTCGGCGATATCGCGCACGTCCACGCGGTTCAGCCCGACCCCACCAATGGGCTGGGGATAGATGCCGTGCATCATGATGGCGTCCCTCATCCCCAGGTCGTTCTGGAAGAAGTTGTTCGGCCGCAGGATCGTGTAGGTGATCCCGGAATCCTTCACGGCATTCTCCACCGGGATCTTGGTCCGGAAGTGCGGGATACTGGCGGACCCGGCAGGCATGCAGACCGACAGATAGACAAGCTTCCTGATCTTTGCCGCCTTTGCGGCCGATACGGCGGCGAGCCCCTCGTCGGTCTCGCCCAGGCACACGGCATTCAGCAGGAATACGCCGTCCATCCCGTCGAATGCCTCGGGAAGCGTATCAGGGTCATCCAGGTCGGCCTTGATCCCTTCCACGCCTGTTGGCAGGGCTTTCAGCTTATCCGCCGAATGGGACATGACCCGTACCGTTGCTTTCCGGTCCAGCAGTTCAGACACGACCGTTCTGCCGACCATGCCTGTTCCGCCTATGACAAGTATCTTCATGAACTGCCTCCTTTCCGCAACGCTCCGTGAATCCTCTGAAGTAAGTTAAGGAGGGTTACTGCGTTGCCTTTGAAGATGCTCCAACCTTTGTATAAAGAAATTCTGGCACCGAATGGCTGGCTTGTCAAGGAAGAGGCAAAATTGGCTTCCTTCTTTTGTACTACACTTAAACGGTAATGGGGTAGGCGGTGATTTTGCAGAAGTAGGAGAAAGGTATCAAGGCAAGTTTTCAAGGGGAAACGCTAATGACCACCAATGATAAACGTTGCAAAATTTCACCTAACAATTATGGCAAGTAAATTACCGAAACTGAAAAAGCATCAGACAGGACCATTCGGACCAAGAAGATGTCAGAATATTCTTTATCCGGTTTTATCCTGCCTGTGGCCTTTAGGCTATAAATCCTGTCAAAAAAAGTTGATTAGCGTACTTTTTCGATTATCGCGAGAAGACTGTCGATCCCCTTCCCCTCTGACGCCGCGGTAACCAGAACGGAAGGCTTCTTCCTGCCCGACGGCAGCAAAAGCAGCATCTGCTCCAATTCACGGGCCGTGCCGGCGGCATTCTTCAGATCGCCCTTGTTGATCACAAACACATCGCCGATCTCCATGATCCCGGCCTTCATCATCTGTACGTCATCGCCGAGATTCGGCGTCAACACCACGACAACGGTATGGACGGGGCCCTTCACTGCCGTCTCGCTCTGGCCCACGCCTGCGGTCTCGATGAAGATAACATCCGTCCCGAAGGCGTCCAGAACGGCTGCGGCAGGCAATGCTGTTTTCGAGAGACCACCCGCGCCTTCCCGAACCGCCATGCTCCGGATGAAGACACCCGTGTCCAGAAAATGATCGAGCATCCTGATCCGGTCGCCGAGAAGCGCGCCTCCCGTCACCGGACTGGTCGGGTCGACTGCTATGACGCCGACCTTCTTTTTCTTTGCTCTCAGCAATCCAGTCAGACCGCTGATCAGCGTACTCTTGCCGCTCCCCGGTGCGCCGGTGATACCGACGATATGCGCCCTGCCGGTATGGGGCTTCAGGGCCTTGACAATACCCGCTCGCTTGTCGTTTTCATTTTCGACGATTGAGATGAGCCTTGCCGCGGCGTTTTTACTTCCCTTCAGGAGTTCTTGGATGAGTTTTTGCATTCCAATACCGGACCGGAACCAAGGATTTTTTGACAGGATGAACAGGATAAAATCAAAAATAATATTCTGTTAATCTTGTCAATCCCTTCTACGATAAGATTTTTTCCCGAACCGTAGTTTTTTAGACTATTTTTAGCGATTTCTCCATCCTGTTCATCCTGTCTAAATAGTTTTTAAAACTGTCATTGCCGATTCTCACATCCTGTTAATCCTGTCTAAAATGGCCTTTCCCGGGTTGATCGCCTTTTAGCGATCGCTCCTTCTATGAACCGCACGATGGCCTCGGTCTCCGCGCCCGGCGTAAAGATCTCGGCGACGCCCTTTTTCTTGAGCCGGACAATGTCATCCTCCGGGATGATCCCGCCGCCGAACAAAAAGGTATTGGTGAGTCCTTTCTTTTTCATCAACGACGCGATCTTTGAAAAAAGCACGTTATGCGCGCCGGAGAGCAGGCTTACGCCGATGCAATCCACGTCCTCGTCGAGGGCGGCGTTCACGATCTCTTCGGGCGTCCGCCGCAGTCCGAGATAGATCACCTCCATGCCGGCATCGCGAAGCGCCATGGCGATGATCTTGATCCCCCGGTCATGGCCGTCGAGACCGGCCTTGGCAAGGAGAACGCGGATTTTTCTTTTTTCCAGCTTAGGCATGAAATGCACACCAGGATAAACAGAAAATGGTCAAATCACAAATAACAAATTCCAGGCTGCTCATTTGTTCATTGAACCTTTGGGATTTATTTGAGATTTGTGATTTGCTATTTGGAATTTATACTCCTTCTCATCTCTTTGTAACAAATCGGTTTCTTATCCGACTCAGAACAACGCCGGTTCCTTGTATTCACCGAAGACCTCTTTCAGCACGCCGCAGATTTCGCCCACCGTGGCGTACGCCGTTACCGCTTCTATGAGAAAAGGCATCAGGTTTTCATCGCTTGCCGCCGCCTGCTTCAGCTTGTTCAGGGACGCTTCCCATCGTTTTCTGTTCCTCGTTTTTTTCCTCTCCCTGAGGGCCCTGACCTGCTGCTTTTCAACCTCCGGTCCGATCTTCAGTACCTCGATCGGCTCTTCTGTTTCCGTGAATTCATTCATGCCGACGACGATCTTTTCCTTGTTCTCCACGGCCTGCTGATACCATCGCGCGCTCTGGGCGATCTCCCGCTGCGGATACCCCTGCCCGATCGCCTCGACCATCCCGCCGAGGTCGTCGATCTTTTTGAAATACGCATACACCTCGTTCTCTATCCTGTTCGTCAGCGCCTCGACGAAATAGGAGCCGCCCAGAGGGTCGATGCTGTTCGCTACGCCGCTTTCATGGGCGATGATCTGCTGCGTCCTGAGCGCAATGGTCACAGCCCGCTCCGTGGGAAGGGAAAGCGTTTCGTCCATGGAATTGGTGTGCAGGGACTGCGTCCCGCCGAGGACCGCGGCAAGGGCCTGGATAGTCGTCCGCACGATATTGCTATGGGGCTGCTGCGCCGTGAGGGAACAACCCGCAGTCTGCGTGTGAAACCGCATCTGGACCGACTGAGCATCCTTCGGCCGGTATCGCTTCCGGATCTCCCGCGCCCAGATCCGCCGCGCCGCCCGGAACTTCGCTATCTCTTCGAAGAAATCATTATGGGAATTGAAAAAGAAGGAAAGCCTTCCGGCGAATTCGTCTATCTTCATACCCGCCCTGATGCAGGCATCCACGTACGTCAGGCCGTCCACAAGCGTGAAAGCGAGCTCCTGCACGGCGCTCGAACCAGCCTCCCGGATGTGATAGCCGCTGATGCTGATGGGGTGCCATTTCGGCAGGTGCGTGACACAATAGGCAATCGTGTCCGTGATAAGCCGCAGGGACGGTTTCGGTGGATAGATCCATTCCTTCTGGGCAATGTATTCTTTCAGGATATCGTTCTGGATCGTGCCGCCGAGTTGGGACAGCGGTATCTTCCTCTTGCGCGCCAGGGCAATATACATGGCAAAGAGCACGGCTGCCGGCGCGTTGATGGTCATGGAGGTTGTGATCCGGTCGAGGGGGATGCCCTTGAACAGGGATTCCATGTCCCACAGTGAATCAACGGCAACACCGCACCTGCCAACCTCTCCCTCGGCAAGGGGATGGTCAGAGTCATAGCCCATGAGGGTCGGCAGATCAAAGGCAACGCTCAGGCCGGTAGTCCCCTTTTTGAGCAAATAGGTAAACCGCCGGTTCGTCTGTTCCGCTGTGCCGTATCCGGCGAACTCGCGGATCGTCCAAAGACGGCTCCGGTACATTGTCGGGTAGATGCCCCGGGTATAGGGATACTCGCCGGGGAAGCCGAGGTCCTTTCCGTACTCCAGATCAACGACGTCAGCCGGCGTGGAAAGCGGATCATCGATCGCCAGGTTGGATACGGTGGTGAAGGCAGGAAGCCGCTCAGGCAGCTCGTTCAGGCCCGGCCTGACGGTCTTCTGCAGCCATCGATTTTTTTCAGTCGCGATTTTTTCCTCGTTTTTTCTCGGCATATGCTGTTCACCCTATCGGCGTCGTAAAACCCGGCACTGCAACAACTGGTTTATCCACGAAGAATATAACTCGTCAGGGGGTTACGGGCACGAGGCCCGTTTCGTCTGGTGGTCACGTCAGTCGTGATTCTTTGTTACCGTAACCGAATCACGATACGGGCTTCGTTACCGTTACCTTTTCTTTACGGTCTTTGCGCCTTTGCAATTTGCCCTTTTTATTTCCCGCCTCCAACACAACGGGCGACCATAAGGCCGCCCGGAGAGTTACCGTTCCGTATGATCGAATCTGTACGAGATAGTGCGCTTCAGCATAGTATCAGTATAATAAATCCTGAGGGATCGTGCAATGGGAATTGAAGAAAAAAGACGACTCAGACGTAGAGACAACAGTCGACCGATTACACACTCGGGAAACCGTGAGGCGTAAGTTCATCAGAGGGTGAACATCGTTTATTTCAAGCGCGCGACTTCACGATAACGGAAGCAGTCGACAATATGGTCGTTGACCATGCCGACGGCCTGCATGAAGGCGTAGCAGATGGTGGAGCCGACAAAAGAGAACCCTTTTTGCTTCAGGTCTTTGCTCAGGGCGTCGGACCGGGTTGTTGTGGGAGGTATCTGTTTGAGCGATTTCCAGGCGTTCTGTATGGGCCTGTTGTCGACGAATTGCCAGAGATAGTCATTGAAGGTGCCGAGTTCCTTCTGTACGCGAAGAAAGGCTTGGGCGTTCTTGACCGTCGATTCGATCTTCAGTCTGTTGCGAATGATGCCTTTGTCCCCAAGCAGCTCTTGGATCTTTCCTGCGCCATAGAGCGCGATCTTTGTCGCGTCGAAGTCGTCAAAGGCCTTTCTGAAATTTTCCCGTTTCTTCAGGATCGTGAGCCAGCTCAGGCCAGCCTGCATACCTTCCAGGATGAGAAATTCGAACAAAGCCCGGTCATCGTGTATCGGCACGCCCCATTCCGTATCGTGATAGGCATGATACAGGGGATCGGCGCCTGCCCATTCGCAGCGTGTCGTCATGACTTCTCCCAGCGCAGCCTGTTGTAGCATACCATGAGTATAGGGATATGGAGAAACCCTGTCAACGTCATTTTCGGAATACGTATCGGTAATGATGCGAGGATACAGAGGACAGAGGGATGAGGCACGGATTATACTGAACCTCAGGCGGGACTCGCATGACGATAAAAAAAGCGGAATGCGTGCCTCATCAGTGCGCGCATTCCGCTCTCATGAATAATGAGGCTGCCTACGGAGTGAAGAACCCGTCGCTAAACGTCAGCATGTACGCCACAATGGCATCTTCCTCTGCATCCGTGAGTCCCAGGTTGCCGACGAAGTTGCTGTCCATGTTCTCCGGCACCTCCGGCGGAGGCCAGCAGGTGGTCCCGAAGTTCGGGTCTTCACTGCCCAGGTCGGGATTGCACAGCGGCAGGACGTCTCTGGTGTTATAGAAGTGCACGACCTCCTTCAGGGTCTTGATCACGCCGTTGTGCATGAAGGGCGGCGTGAGATCGATGTTGCGGAGATGCGTGGTCTTGAACCTGCCGTACTCACCCGGATCGTTGATGTCCGTGCGGCCGCCGAGGCCCAGGTCGACGAAGGCCGGATCAAAGGGAAACTCGGAATTCTTCGGAACGCCGATGTTGTGGAACTTGAAGTCCGTGAACACCACCGGCTGATTGCCGCCGGCCTTGGCCGGATGGCAGTGGCCGCACTTGCCCCTGCCGCTGAACAGGGCCCGGCCCTGATCCTCCAGAGCCGTAAAGGTCGCCAGACCTGCCTCGACTGCGTCGAACTTCGAGCTGAACTGGTTCAGCTCGCTCGTGCCCTCGAAGGCAGCGATCGAAGCAGCCATGCAGTGGTAAGACGTTTCAGTATTTGCAGGATCACAGGCATTCGGTCCGCATACCTGTTTGAACAGATCCGCATAGGGACCGGCGCAGATCTTTTCAATTACCTGCGCCTCCGATGTATTGGCCATCTCCACGGGATTGAGGAACGGCCCCTTGGCCTGCTCCGTGAGGTTCAGTGCCCGTCCATCCCAGAACTGGCCGCCCTGGATGCCGCCCTTCAGGGTAAACTCGGGAAAGAACACGGCATAGGCCGCGCTCGGCGAATTCCGCGTGCCGAACAGGCCGGTGACCACGCCTTCCGAAACGGGAAGGTTGTCGTCCGGATCGGCAAATCCGAAGTTCGGGTCGTGACAGCTTACGCATCCCTGTCCTGCAGGCTCCGACAGATTCAGGTCAAAGTACAAATTTCTTCCCAACTGCTCCTGCGGCGTAATCTGCTGGGCAGACGCCGGTTGTGCAACCAGACCCACTACGAGTACTGCAGCAGAAAGCAATGCGAGCGTGAACAATTTCCTGGTGTTCATTGGTGTTCTCCTTTCCTGTTTGAGGTTGTGATGTACTGCTTGCGGTCACGATATTGCTTAGACGGGTGAAACGAAAAAATGGTTACTGCACATGCTGCATCTTTCTGTCCGGCATCACCTCCTATTAATTTAGAATGGTTTTAAATTAATAGCAGAGGGCGGACCGCTTGTCAACTAAAAAAACGGCCGAAAAGAGAGCGCCTGCCAACATTTATTTCAATGAACGCAATACCATACAACATTTTGCTAGTAATAGTTCATCGTCTATGAGTGGTCACATGAAGAGAAATTGCCGCAACAGGATTTCGAAATGCGTTCATGCATGATCGAGGCAGCCCTTCACTGACTGCGCTATGACGGTAAATTGAAATGTAATGCGGTTTGCTTCAGAATAGTAACATATTGCAAAACGGTGAGAGTGTTCTCTGGTTTCAGTATAGCAGAGAATCATGAAACGTGTTGCGAGTCGGTGTCGAAGATCTGGGGGTTACGGATTGTGTACCGAGGATTGTTCCGTGCCGAGAGGATTCAATGAGTCATATCGCTGGCCGTAAAAATACGTTTTCTTCCCTGAGGGAGATTTCACTTTATTGCGGGTATCGTTTGACCGGCCGTTCTCCGGTACTTCGCCGGCCTCCTGCACCATAGCCTGCTGTTTTGTGCATCCTTTCTCGGAGCCCATGGCGCACGCCCTGCGAAAATCAGAGAGCGCCTCCCGCTCCTTCCCGAGTTTATGAAAGGTGCGTCCGCGGCTTACGAAGGCTTCGGCATTGTCCGGCCTAAGACTGATGGCCTGTGTGTAATCCTTCGCCGCCTCTTCGAACGCGCTGTTTCTATAATAGGAACAACCTCTATTATAGTAGGCAATCACGGCCTTTGGGTGCAAGTCGATGGCCCTCGTAAAATCCGCGATCGCCTCGTCCTGCTGGCCCCGGTCCATATAAGCGACTCCCCGGGTGACATATGCATCGGGGTCGTTGGGGTTGAGCAGAATGGCGACGGACGCCGAGACGAGGGCATCATCATGATTCCTGTTCAGCAAATGGTATTTCCCCTGCTCAAGCCAGTCCTGCGCCTGAAACCATCTTTCGGCACGAACGATTCGCTCCTTCAACCGCTTTTTTTCGCTTCCTCCCCTGACCGTTGCCAGCTCTTTCTTCAGCTCCGCGATCTCATGCCGGCTTTTTTCATAGGCGGCCTGCATGGCATGATAGTCGTCCGTGACGGACTTGTCCTTGACGATCTCCGCCATATCCGCCATGTTGTCGGGATTGACCGTCGCCTTGATCCGAACCCAGAACTTGATACCGTCACCGATTATGGACCGCCGCTTGTCCAGAATCTCCACTTCCATGAGACCGGAGGCCACAACGCGGATTTCGTCTTTCGTCAGCATAATCTTGTTGACCTTTGTATAGCTTTCCACGTACGTCCCTGCCAGCTCGATGGCTTTTTTCTTGGCCTGCAGGAGCGCCCTGCTCTCCGCAACCAGCGGTGTCTCGCCGTCGCCCATGGTATAGGTGCCTTCGGCAATTATCTTTCTGATTTCTGCCATGCCCGGTGAGGGTAAGAAAAGAAGCGCCGCTGTAATGAGGGCAAAAAAATACTTCACCGTTCCTCCTGGCGGAACAGAAACAGGATAAAACCCTGCCTCGATCCCTCTCATTAACTATATCATAGTTTGGAAGCAATCGAGCTTGCCGGGCTTGCATATATCATAGCTTTGTTTTTCAAAGAGTTTCGGACTTTCATGAGCGGTCAGGGACACGCACGCAGCATTCCCTATTTCCGGACGAACACATCTGCTGCGAGCACTGCGGGATTTTTCGTACGGGCATTGCGGGTCGTCTGAAGGATGGTCGCCTCGCTGAAGCCGGCTCTGCGAAACTCCTCGAGGAAGGCGCCGCCTTCCTTCGCTCCGCAGATTCAGGCGAGCCAGTCCGCCTCGGTGATACGGTCACAGGGAGGGCTCGGTTCCTTCAGGATCAGCTCCGCGGCGTAGACTGCTCCGCCTCGACGCACTACCCGCGCGAGCTCAGAGAAGATAGCGTCTCTGCTCGGGTTGAGATTGAATAAACCGTTGACCAGTGCCACGTCGATGGACCCATCTTCGATGGGAAGGTTTCCTCCCTCGGCCTGTAGGAACGCTGCGTTCCTGATCCCTGCTTCCTCCGCGG
>DMKB01000370.1 GCA_003454665.1 Nitrospiraceae bacterium
TTTAGCAACTCATGACAGAATCCCCCGTGGCTTGCCACGGGGATGAATGTCATCCTTGACGAGGGGGTTATAAGGGGGACCGGAAGTCCCCCTTATCCTTCGAGACGATTGCGTGGTACAATGGCTGCATGGCACTCAGAAGGACCAGTCATTCAGTCTATGACACCAAGTATCATTTGGTATGGTGTCCAAAGTATCGGAAGGATCTGTTCGCGCAAGAGTATCTGCGCGAGCGGGCGGGTGAGCTTTTCAGGGAGATAGCTGAGGAATACGAGTACGACATAGAGGAGATGGAAGTAGCGAAAGACCACATCCACCTCTTTCTGTCGTTCCCGCCGAAGTATTCGATTGGCGAAGTAGTAAGGACCCTGAAAAGTATCAGCGCCCGCGAGCTGTTCCGGCAATACCCGTCGATCAAGAAGAGGCTCTGGAAGGGCGAGCTGTGGGAGGACGGGTATTTTGCGCGGACAGTCGGGGACAAGGTAACCTCCGATATGATTGAACGGTATATACGGCATCATCAAGACGAGAAGCAATCGTCTGCGCAGCTTAGTTTCTTCAAGCTGCGCTAAAAGATGCCCCGCCCCTTGGGGCGGGGTAGTTCACTTACTTTTCAAATCGAGTTCTGCGCCAAATGACAAGACAATTTAACAAGAAGAACAGGTCGTCCACGAAGATAAATAAGATACCAGAGCTTTTATTCGTTTTCATGTCTGGAATTTGTTCGTGTTCTCAGTGTGGCCTGTGGCCATCGTGACCTTCGTGGTGAATGGCCTAAAATCAGAATCGGCCACCAGAAAGAATTTGGTTCCAGCCTGTCCGGGTTAGGGTATACTTCATATCATGAACCAGGAGCAGCGCGATGAAATCCTCGGGATAACCCGGTGCGTGCGGTGCGGGCACCGGCTTGAGGATGGTGAGATCGAGTGTCCCTTTTGTTCTCTCTTCCCCGACAAACCGCATAGGGGCGACCTTTCGAAGTGGGTCTATCTTACTGCCTGCTTTCTCACTTCTCCTCTGAGCCTCTTCTTTATCCTGAAAAAGGATGGGCTTACTATTCTCGAAAAAATGCTCGCCTTTTCCGGGATGTTCTTGTGGACCGGTCTGTATCTCCTTTTCTTCTGACATCACTCGTTCCTGCTGAGCAGTGAAGTGAGCAGATTTGCTCATCACCTTGAGCGCAAATGCTCATTTGCCTCGTGGTCCTCGAGTCAATGTCTATAAAACTCAATAGGTTAAGAAGAGGAACAAAAATTGCACATATAAGAAATAGTGAAACTCTGGAATGCAGGAATACCCAGGGCCAATGGTTACTGCTCGCGATGGCAGTATAAGAAAAGGTCATGACGCCTTCTCGCCCCGGTGCATATGTGCGCCTGGATGAGAAGGCTTTTTTAATGCGCCCGCCCCATCGCTCTTTTACGCAGAAGGAGGAAAGGATGACACCGTATGAAGCCGTGAGTTCCGGCAGTGAACCTCCAGGCAGATCGGAAGTTCCCATGGACCGCTGCAGGCT
This sequence comes from Nitrospiraceae bacterium, assembly GCA_003454665.1. Lineage (GTDB taxonomy): Bacteria > Nitrospirota > UBA9217 > UBA9217 > UBA9217 > UBA9217. The sequence continues at coordinate 1,517 of DMKB01000370.1, forward strand.
CTTTAATGACTTGGTTTCCGAGCACCTCTGCCTGCTGAGAAGGCAGGAGTTGGATTCCAAGGGAGGCTTCTCGTGCGAAGGCTGTTCCTGCAGCTGGTCGCCCGGCCACGCGCGTGAATCAGCGTAGCAACGATTCCCCGGCCCCGGGTAACCCGTTATTCCTTTCCTCTTCAGAGGGTCCCTGATGCAGCCCGGCCATCCCAACGAGATGGGTTGTGTTTATTATCGTCCTCCTATCACCTGCTGTCTTCGGACAGCATGAATGCCCCCCCCTTTACACTCTCTTCAGATGCACTTGGTGGCGCCGCGGGGAAATACCTACCCTGCTGCGAAGCATGCAAAAAACATAACAACTTGAAATTATGCTGATTGTATGTCATAATCAGAAAGCTGCATTCCCGAGAGGCCCGGAGGTGTGCCCTGGTTCCCACATCTCTGAAAAAAAGCTATTGCTGTTCGTATCAGTATCCGGGGCGCCATCCCGCGCATAAAAAGGACGGAGCAATGTCAAAAGCCAGAATTCTGCTTGTTGAGGACAATAAGGGGCAGGGAAAGATCATCAAGGAATTTCTGGAAAAGTCCGGGTATGCCGTCACCTGGGCAGAGGAAGGGATGGCTGCCTTCAAGATCGCCAAGACCCGGCAAGTCGATGTTATTCTCCTCGACCTCGTTTTGCCTGATATCGACGGCAATGAAGTCTGCCGGTGGCTCAAGCTGAACCAGGACACCAGGGGCATCCCGATCATCATGCTGACGGCGAAGAGCTCCACGCATGATAAGGTTGCCGGTCTGGAAGCGGGCGCCGACGATTATCTTCCGAAACCGTATAATGAAGTAGAGCTGAATGCCAGGATCTATGCCTGCCTCAGGACGAAAACGCTCCAGGATGAGCTGCGCCTGAAGAACCGTCAGCTCGAGGATATGCTGACCCAGGTAGAGACCCTGGCCATCACCGATCCGCTGACCGGGCTCTTTAACCGGAGACGCTTTGCGTCGATTCTGTCAAAAGAGTTCAAGAGAGCCGCGCGATACGAATATCCGCTGAGCTGCATGATGATAGACATCGACCACTTTAAAAGCGTGAACGATACCTACGGCCACCAGGCGGGAGATTCCGTTCTCCGGGAGCTTGCCCAGATCATCCAGGCGAGCATCCGGGAAGTGGACACCGCGGCACGGTGGGGTGGCGAGGAGTTCGTCGTACTGAGCCCCAGCACCACAAAAGAGCAGGCAGTGCCTGCGGCAGCGAGGATCCTGAAGACCGTTTCGCAGCATGCTTTTTTTGATCTGCGTGATAAAAAAGTCACCGTAAGTATCGGCGTTGCCGGCATACCTGACGAGTCAATCGAAAATGAAGAAAAGCTTGTCCATGCGGCCGACCTCGCCCTGTACCAGGCCAAAAAGAAGGGAAGGAAACGGGTCGAAAAAGGGTAGTATGCGCGCGTGCCCGCCTTTGCCGCGATGTCTGCTCGTCCGTAGCTCGTTTCTCCGTTGAATCTCCAGTCGCCCATCACTCTCCACTGCACATCATTTCCCAGTTGTACTTCACCGAACAACCACTTCAAAGCGTGTCAGATATAATTGAGCGCCGAATTACAGGATCGCATTCGGTCTATGATTAGTTACTTATCAACCGAGTTCCGCGCAAAAGGGCAAAAAAATTTACCGCGAAGAACAGGTCGTTCACGAAGACAAATAAGAAACCCGGGCTTTTTTAAATTTTATTTCTTTGAATTTCTTCGCGCTCTCAGCGTGGCCTGTGGCCATCGTGACCTTCGTGGTGAGAGAGATTTTGGTTCCGGCCTGTCCGAGTTACGGAACTGCACACGAGCCGCCTCGTTGGAAAAACATCCGGACAAAATAATATTGTCAGTGCCCATTAATACATGCCGAAAAATAAGGGAAAATTACCATAAATAAATTGTCAGAAGGTGAATAGTACCTTGACCATAATGCTCTTGTATGGAATAGTTTGGTTGTAGCCTCGCATAGTACCGTTGCACTAACGAGCAAGGTGAATTTTCACTTATGCTGCATCACACTATGCAAAAAATTTAAAGGAGGGTGAGAGTATGAAGAAAGGGACGGTTTTTACGAAAGTCACGAGTGTTTTAGCCGTAGTTCTGTTTTTCGGAGGCACTATCGTCTCCTGCGGCGGGGGAGGAGGTGACGCACCACCGCTAACGGAGATCAAGAGCATCTCTGATGCAGAGAACGCTTCATCAGAGGCGAATCAGGCCGCAAAACTTGCTGCCGGGACGGGTGAGACGTTCATCAATCTGGGAATGTTCGAACTATTTTACCCGGCTCCTCAGTTCAAGGCCCCCAGGAGCATGGACTTGACCGGCGGGACGGCGATCACAGCGAAGCTGTCGGAAAAGTTCGCCAAATCACCGGCTGTTGCATCGGCAACTGCAAAGGTCAAAAAAGCCGCTGGATCACGAACAATAGTGACTATCTCCGATAGTGGTACTTGCGACAAGGATGGCTCATGGAGCTATTTAGGAACTGCCGATGACGTAGCCGGCACGTTCGATCTTACTATGACATTCACTGCCTGCCGCGAGTTTGATAGCAAGATTGACGGCACCTACACAATCTCAGGCACCGTAACGGCTACATCAGTGACAACGGCGATAGCATTGAATGGATTTTCAATCATCGACTATGTTCCTGGGTCAGATTATGGATCGATCGTTTCCACCATGAGCGCAGACATTTCCTTCACTGGGCTTATGAGCGCCAACGCGACCAGTTTAATCTTTAGGATGACCGGCAACGGCACCATGGACGCTACAGAAGGAACCATTACCTACAACGCGACGTTCGCCAACTACAGCATCGCAGATACGTATACACCGGGAGCATCATTTGATACTCACAGCATTAATACGAATGGATCGGTCGGCGAAGGCTGGACAACGACGGCGGGTACCTTCAGCGCAAGCATTTCCTATGAGAACTTTGTTGTGGGCATCAAGAAGTATCTGAACTTGGATGAAGAAATAACCATCGACGGTGTCTTCACAATCGACTTTGCGCCAGATCAATGCTTTGAAGGAAGGTACAGTATCCAGACAACAACGCCGATCTACTGGGATGCCTTGGACGTTCGAACAGAAGCCGGTAGGCTGGTCATAAACGGGAACACGGCGATCATATTCAACGCCGACGGTACCATTACCGTCGAGTATGAAGGGACGCCGATCCCGGGTATGGTAGATGTGTATGAACTGACCCTCAATGGCGTGTGCCTGATCGGCAGCCTGTAATAGCGCTTTCTGCAATTCCAGGTCGTTGCACAGGGGGGCTTTAAAAAGCCCCCCTGCTTTTCATTAATGGAGTGGAATTTTAGCAGGTTAAAATGTTTTTTTCAGGTCGTCAAAAGAACGCACTCATAAGCTCGCTTGGTGTTGTCCTTTTTGTTCTCTGCTCACCGGGTCATGCTGCTCCGCCCTTTCTGCCGGGTAAGCCTGAGCCCCTGGACCGGCCGGGCATGCATATCCAGCAGCGGCTCGCTCCGCAGTTGCCGTTCAGGGCGCTCACGACGAAGACAACAACGTGGCCTGCAACAGTCAACGTCCTCTTCCTGAAAGTGGATTTCCCCGCTGATACCGATTTGACGACGACGGGCGACGGGACATGGACAGATCCTGCCTATGCCTATGGCAGTCCCTCTGATCCGGACTATTGGATCAGCAACGCGCAATCGGTATTCAGCGATTACTGGACGGAAGTCTCGTACGGAAACCTCACCGTCAACATCTCGGTTTATCCGACGGCTCCGGGAACTGCCTATCAGCTGCCGAATGGCATGGCCTATTACGGCAGCGAGTCGAATGCTTCCATACAAAACCTTATTTATGACAGTGTAACGGCGGCAGAACTGGTCGATGGAAGCAGCATCGATTTCAGCCTGTTTGAAGCCGTTCTTATCATCCATGCCGGGGCAGGCGAGGAGACCGATATCGCCAACGGAATGGGCGATTCCACGGGGGACATCTGGTCCCTCTCATACTCAGCACCATGCATATCGCCGGATGCCTCCGGTTCTCCCTGCCTCTCCGTGGACGGCGTGCAGATAACCGAGGCGATCCTCATGCCCCAGACAGACGTGCAGGACGGGATCACTGTCGACCCCGGCGGCGTTTTTCTGCATGAATTCGGCCATTGGCTCGGTTTGCCCGATCTCTATTGCACGGCGTTAATCTGTTTTACTGACGGGATCGGCGACTGGGGGCTCATGGCGTCGGGTAACTACAACGCTGATCCGGCACTCTGCCCCGATGCTTTCGGAAACTGCGTTTACGGGAGTGCGCCGGCCCACCTCAACGCCTGGAGCAAGTCCTACCTGGGATGGATCACTCCACAGGCGCCCGCGACAGACCCTGATCCCGGCAGCATGACCCTCGCCAATGTCGAGCAGAATGGGGACGTTATCAAATTGCCGGCGAGCACTGACGCCACGACCCAGTATTATCTGGTTGAAAACAGGCAGGCCGGGCCATTAAGCGGGATTACGAATTATGATCAGGGGCTCCCCGGTTCAGGTTTGCTCGTGTGGCTCGTCGACGAATATATTATTACCATGTATCTTGCGAGCAACTCCGTGAACAACAGCTTCCTCAGGCCCGGCGTGAAACTTATCGAAGCTGACGGGGATCTTGCTCTCCAGAATGCATCGGATGGAGACCTCGGCAGCGCCGGAGATCCCTACCCCGGCAGTACGAACAATGGAGAGCTGTCTCCGCTGACAGCGCCTTCATCGCTTCCCGTAACTCCCCATGGGTGGGTGAACTTAAAGAACATCTCGTTAAACGCAGGTGTGATCGATCTGGATGCGGGTTTTTCTCCCCTGCCTCCGCAGGATGTTTCCTTCAGCGGGGATACCGTGAGCTGGTCGCCCAACGGCGAGTCGGATTTTTCATACTACACCATTTATAAAAACGGAATTTATTTCGACCAGACAACGGATTCATCATTTACCGACAATGCTGCGCTCAACGGTGATACCTACAACATTACCGCTGTTGACAGTAACAATAATGAATCTCCTTTTTCTGAACAAATAGCAAAAACAACACTCCCGTCAGGCGGTGACGGCGGCTTTTGCTTTATCGCCACGGCCGCCTATGGCTCGTACCTCGACCCCCAGGTCAATGTGCTGCGCGATTTTCGCGACAGATATCTCCTGACGAATCGTCCCGGCAGGGCTTTCGTCGCATTCTACTACCAACACTCACCGCCCATGGCCGATGTTATCGGGCGACACGAAGGCCTGAGGGTTTTGACGCGGGCTGTTCTTACGCCAATGGTCTATGCTGTGCAGTATCCGTTGCACGCCCTGTTTTTCATGGTGATTCTTTTTGTAATCTGGGTTGGCTTCGTTCTGAAGCGATACCGGCACAGAGCGGCGAGAAACACTTCGGCGTTATTTCACGGCAATCTCTGATTCTTCGCCTTTCCTCACTTTTTCCTCTAGTTGATATATACAATCCACCATTTCCTGCAATGCGGCGGACAGTTGCCGCGCTTTTTTCTGGGGACCTTCGTTCAGAGCAGCGAGGAGGGGCTCGCAGAAGTACCAGGTGCACTTGAAGGGCCGGAGCCATCGCGGCCGGACGCATCCGGTCGGTCCCATGAACTGGCAGGGGCCCTCAGGCGTCCGCTCCGGATCAGAGGGCGGGATTTCGATGCCGAGGGCGCCCAGGTAGATTCGGTCGGCCTCTCTGAAGGTTCCGTGTTTCTGCCTGCAGCACACATCGCTACACTCAGGGCAGACCATGGCCGTATATTCTTCAATGAGGGGAGAACTGCGGACGAGGAGCTCTTTTAATTGTTCAGCTTGAGAGCGGATTTCTTCTGTCATGGCATTTTTTGCGTTATGCGGTACATGATATTGTCAGAGGCCAGCACGACCATCATGAAGAGAATATAGCCGTTCACGTGCCGGAAAGCCATAAGATACGCGGAGGGATGAATATCGAACCTGAAGAGCTTCGTTCCGTACCAGAGGACCCATGCTGCTGCGGGGACAAGGGACAGATAGATGATCGGTGAATGGATCAGGCCGTAGAAGGGAAGGGCCAGGCCGGCAACAACAATGGCAGCGAGCCAGACGAAGGTGATACGGGTGATTTGCCCGTCGTCGAGGAGCCCGCTGAGGGACGGCAGGCCCGCGTTTTCGTACTCTTTCCCGTAGCGAAGAACGAGGAGCCAGAAATGGGGGACCTGCCACAAAAAGAAGAGAACACAGAGGACCAGGAGCCGTGTATCGAACAACGCGCCTCCGGCCGAGACCCAGCCGATGGC
>DMKB01000133.1 GCA_003454665.1 Nitrospiraceae bacterium
CTGGCTCCTGGCTCCTGGCTCCTATTTTACACTACCATGATCATCCCCTTCTTCATACCCCATTCAGGCTGCCCGCACCAGTGCGTGTTCTGCAACCAGAAAAAAATAACCGGAGAATCCCGGCAGGCGGATGCAGCTGCGATCCCTCAGACGGTCAGGAAATACCTAGACAGCCACACGGGGCAAGAACCCGTTGAGATCGCATTTTACGGCGGAAGCTTCACGGCCCTTCCTTTTGAGAGCCAAAGAACGTACCTGAATGCAGCGAGCCCCTTCCTTGCCTCTGGAAAGATCCAGGGCATCCGGCTCTCCACCAGGCCCGATGCGATATCCCGGGGAATTGTTTCTCTCTTGCAGGAATACCGGGTCAGCACCGTTGAGCTCGGCGCACAGTCCATGGATGATTCCGTACTCATCCGCTCCGGGCGCGGCCACACAGCGGCAGATACCAGGAACGCCGCACGCCTGCTCAGAGAGCACCACTTCACCATCGGCCTGCAACTCATGCCGGGGCTGCCGGGAGACTCCTCTGAGACATTCATGAAAACCGTGGACCGGGTGATTGAGTTGCAGCCTGATTTCGTCCGTATCTATCCAGCGCTGGTTATCAAAAATACACCGCTCCAAGGCCTGTTCACGGCAGGTCTGTACTCGCCGCTCTCCTTGGAGGAGGCTGTCTCACTGTGCGGATCAGCCCTTCGACAGTTTAACCAGGCAGGCATCAACGTAATCAGAATCGGCCTTCAGCCATCTGAAGAATTGGAACGACCGGGTACCATCGTGGCCGGGCCGTACCATCCGGCCTTCAGGCAACTGGTGGAGTCCTCACTGTTTCTGGATGTAATGCGGGCGGAGTTCGTGGAACAAAGAAGAGACAAGGGAACAGCGGTCTTCCGTGTCAATCCTGCGGACCTGTCTGTCGCTACCGGTCAGAAACGTTCAAACGTTACCGTTCTCAGCCTGGAATTCGGCATCGACGTCCGCATCCTGCCGGAAGAATCCATACCGCGCGGAACCATACACCTGCACGTCGAGCCTGCCACCCACGATGGCTGCCCGCCGTGACACCGCCTTCTCCCGTCACATCGTTCTGACCGGCTGAAAATGCGTATCAACAGGAATATATTCCTTCACATAATGCCTGGCGTGGTAGATGGTTATCAGTTTTTCGATAAAAAGGAGTGCACCGAACACAATAACGATAAAGAGATTATTTATCGGATCTGCCGTCCCGAAAAGAACGTTGATAAGAGAGAAAATCACGAAAAAAAGCAAAAGCACTTCACCGATCGCGTCTCCCATGCCGAGAAAGGGATGGCCGGTGTAAAAATATCCACCGCCCGGCAGAAAAATAGATAAGAGCATCGCTTTCTTCATGGTCCTGAATTCGAGCCCGCACTTCCAGCAGGTATACACAGCCGGCTCAAGAGGCGCCGTACACTTGGGGCACAGGTGATGTCTCTGCCGGAAGAGTGACGTCTCCTCGCCCCTCAACCTGAGGTTCGGAAGTATTGACTTGAATTTTCTGCCCTCATTCACGTAGAGAAATGTTTCTTTTTTCCCGTTTTTATACTTTATGGTAAGCTTTCTTCCACCCAGGGCAGAAGGCTTGATTGATTCCACATCACCATAGCGTATCTGGGCCACTGAGTGTTTCGGAGCGAAGTTCGTCTTTGAAGGAAAATGTAAGATTCGCTTGTTCGTCACGACCAGGGTGCAGCGTTTCATAAGATACACAATCCACCCGGTGGTGAGCTGTTCCAGGATAGACATGGGTGAGCAGCCACGCATGGCGAGCTGCACCTCCTCTCCGGGCTCAAGGACCTGCTTCAGCATGGCCCCGTATTTCTCGACCATCTTCAGTTGCCGCTTCTTGATTCTTTCTTTGAACTCGCCTTTCGGCGTTGAAAAAGCGGTCTGCTGATTCATCGGTATGCCGAACGTTTCTGCCTGCGGGACACGGATGTCCATCCTTCACCTCCAGGAGAATAGATGCGGTATTCTTTTCCCTCTCCGCTGCGACAAATACTTACCTCATATGATAGTAGTAAGACATGCAATTGTCAATGTTTTCAACTGCCCTTACTTGACAGGAAGGGCGGCAGCGTTTATGCTTATAAGCAGGATGCAGGAATATAAATACGTGGTGAGGAAAAAATGATGAGGTATTTGGCGCTTTGTGTATTCATGCTGTTACTGCTTACCAACCCTGTCGCCGGCGGCGAGCTGTGCGAGATGGAGCTGCACGACGGAAGCACGCTGACCGGTGAGATTACGGCCTTCCAGAACGGCGTCTACACGCTCAAATCAGGAAGTCTCGGGACCATGGAAATCCGGGAATCACAAATACGTACGATCCGCATGAACAAGACGAAGGGAACGGCGGGAGGGAAGGCTGAAACGGCACACAACCTCATGGACGCTCATACCGGGCTCGGCGATCTCCAGACGCAGATGATGAACAACGAAGAGGTTATGGATATCATCCGCTCCCTGCAGCATGATCCCGACTTCCAAAAGATCCTTGAGGACCCCGACGTGGTAAAGGCGGTTAACTCGGGAGACGTCGCCTCACTGCTGGCGAACCCGCAATTCATGAAGCTTCTGCAGAATCCGGCAGTGCAGGAAATAAAAGACACGATGCAGAAATAATGTACCCTCCCCTTTCCGCATGAACAGCCATTGATGAACAGGGTTCCTAACCGTTTATATCTGCCTGCTGCAATCAAAATCGCTCCCCTGCGGGAATACCTATTGACAGATGCATCCGTAATCGGTACTATCGTGAACTAACTTCACCTGCCTGTTCTCCCTGATTTCGGGAGCGATTGTTCTGCGGTATCGATGCCGCAGGCAATGAGAACCACGTTCACGCTGATACGCAGAAGGGAACGACGACTTCCATGCCGATAACATACAAAGATGCCGGCGTCGACATTGATGCCGGAGAGCGTTTCGTCAAAAAGATAAAACCCTATGTAACCTCCACGTTCCGTCCCGAGGTTTTGACCCAGATCGGCGGGTTCGGTGGACTCTTCGCCCTCAAAAAGTACGTGAATCCCGTGCTCGTGTCCGGCACCGACGGCGTAGGCACCAAGCTCAAGATTGCCTTCCTCACCGGACGGCACGATACGGTAGGCATCGACCTGGTGGCCATGTGCGTGAACGATATCATCGTTCAGGGTGCGGAACCGCTCTTCTTTCTGGACTACCTCGCAACGGGAAAACTCCATCCCGATGCTCAGGCCGACATTGTCAAGGGAATTGCCGGAGGCTGCCGGCAGGCCGGCTGCGCCCTGATCGGTGGAGAAACGGCGGAAATGCCGGCATTTTATGATGACGGGGAATATGACCTCGCCGGATTTGCCGTTGGCGTGGTAGAAAAGAAAAAAATCATTTCCGGGAACCGGATAAAACCGGGCGACCGGCTGATCGGCCTTGCCTCTTCCGGTCTTCACAGCAATGGTTTCTCGCTGGTACGTGAAGTTCTGCTGAACCGTTCACCGTATACCGTCGATGATATCCTGCCGGAGCTTAAAAAACCCCTTGGTGATGTCCTGCTCACGCCGACACGCATCTACGCAAAGACCGTCAAGTCCCTGATCAAGTCCTTCGACATCCGCGGCATGGCGCACATCACGGGCGGAGGCATAACGGACAATCTGCCGCGCGTGCTCCCGAAGGGGGTCGGTGCGATCGTCAACACGGGGACCTGGAAAATACACCCCATCTTCGGGCTGATTCAACGAAAGGCAGCCGTCGATGATAGCGAGATGTACCGGGATTTCAACATGGGAATCGGCATGATCGTCGTGGTGCCGCCGAAGCAGGCCGCTTCCGTAATGAAGAAAGCACGGCAGCTCGGGGAGAAGGCCTACGAAATCGGTGAGATCATCAAGGGGAAGCATGCAGTCCGGTACATGCCTGAAAATTAAATCCATCCTCTCACTTCTCATACACGACGGCCTGTGGATAAAAAAGGGAGATAGATTCTCATGAAGCGGATCAAAATCGGCGTTCTCGTGTCGGGCTGGGGATCGAACCTCCAGGCGATCATCGACAACATCGAAAAAGGCGCACTGAGCGTCGACCTCGCCGTCGTTATCAGCGACCAGGCCGACGCATACGCCCTCGAACGTGCGAACAAACACAACATCCCCGCGGTCTCTATCGGCCCGAAAAAAAATACCCCGCGGGAGGAGTACGACGCGGTCGTCGTTGCGGAATTGCGGGCGCGGCAGGTCGATCTCGTCTGCATGGCCGGTTTCATGCGCATCATAACGCCTGTCCTGCTCCAGGCATATCCCGACCGGGTCATGAATATCCATCCGTCCCTCCTGCCGACCTTCCCCGGACTCCGGGTGCAGAAAAAGGCCCTCGACCACGGAGTGAAGTTTTCCGGCTGCACCGTGCACTTTGTGGACGAAGGTATGGACACCGGTCCGATCATCATCCAGGCAGTCGTACCCGTGCTGGACAGCGATACCGAAGATGTCCTTGCTGAACGAATCCTGAAGCAGGAGCACACGATTTTCTCACGAGCCATACAACTCTTTGCCGAAGGCAGAGTGACGGTGAAAGACGGAAGAGTTTTCGTTCAGGGACATGAGGGCAGAAACAACGACGTCCTTATCAATCCATAACCGGAACAAGCCAGAACCAAAAGGCATCTCACGCAAAGCCGCAAAAGACGCAAAGGAAATCGTAAATCAGGGAAATGGCAAAAGCGTGAGTCTTTTTTCACTCCCCGCATGTCCCCGAATGCGGCCATCTCGTCGGGCAGGAGCTGCATCCTCACCGATGCCTTCAACGACTCAAGCGCTCCGATCATGGGCTTTTTGCCGACCAGTCCCGCGGCCCCGCCGTCGGCACGGTACTCCCTCCTCCGGGAAAACCAGAAGACAATGATCGATGCCAGGACCGCAAGGATAATCTCCGCCAGGATGGTCGTTACCCAGAAGGCGATGCCGTGTCCCCGTTCATTCTTGAATACTACCCGATCCACGGTATGTCCGATAACACGTGACAGGAAGATCACAAAGGTATTGACGACCCCCTGGATAAGGCCGAGGGTGATCATGTCACCGTTGGCGATGTGAGACACCTCGTGGGCCAGGACAGCGCGTACCTCGTCCCGCCCCATGCCCCGGAACAGACCGTGCGACACCGCCACGAGAGAATTGTTTCTGCGCATTCCTGTCGCGAAGGCGTTCTTGTCATCAGCAGGATACATGGCGACTTCCGGCATACCGATACCCGATTTGTTCGCCAGGTCAGCAACGGTACTGACGAGCCAGGCTTCGGTCTCATTGGCTGGTGACAGTATCACCTTCGCCCCCGTCATCCTCTTCGCCATCCATTTCGAAAGGGCAAGACTTATGAAAGAGCCCCCCATGCCGAAAACAGCCGCAAAGATCAAGAGCGATTCGTAATTCAGCCCGTACTCCGTGAGATAGGGCTCTACGCCGAAGAGCCTGAGAATCGTGCTTAAGACGATAAGGATCGCCAGGTTTGTTAGCAAAAAGAACAGTACCCGTTTCATGTCTTTTCCTCCCTACGTTGTTCTCGAGTAGATGGCATTAGTTTAATACATAACTTTACAAAAACAGCGCGAAAAAGTCAATTTCATTCGACCGCTGCTATGAAATCGAATACACTCCTCGTGCTTTTTCACCTTGCCTTTTTTTCGTTTTTGCACTACGGTCTAAGGAGAACAGCATCAACTTACGTTATCGGTCGGAGATGATGAAAAAAATACCCTTACCCACATCGGACGAAAAACTGCTTGCTCAATGCGATGTCGAAACCTTCCGCTCCGGCGGCAAAGGCGGCCAGCACGTCAATAAAACGTCGAGCGCTGTGCGGCTTCGCCACCGGCCTTCGGGAATTACCGTTACCTGCCGGCAGGAACGGAGCCAACACCGGAACAAGGCGATCTGTGTAAAAAACTTGCGTGCGAAAATAGAACGGCTCAACGTCGTCCCGGCACGGCGCATCAAAACAAGGGTGCCGATGCGGGTGAAGGAGAAGATACTCGATTCAAAGACGAAGGATTCGATCAAGAAGAAGCTGCGTTCAAAACCGCGTGGCGAGGATGCATAAGAGAGTTGCCGTTCGTCTCATGGTGCTGCGCGCGGGGCACGTGTGCTTTCATTGGTCCAGCGCCTCTCTGACCCTTTTCAGAAAATCTTTCGGAGAAACGGGTTTCGAGAGAAGCCTGAATTCCTCTTCAAGAATTCCTTTTTGATGGATGACGTCGGCCGTATAGCCGCTCATAAACAGGAGTTTGTCAATCACTAATGACCGCCCTCTTCCATTGTCCGTTCTTCACTCCAGGCGAAGGCGTTCCAGCGAACTGTAATCTTTCCCGTAATCTGCCTTGACCGGTTTTGATATCGCGACGGCTCGCAGCAGGGCCTGCGAAGACGGTTCTCCAGCCAGTTTCATGACGCTCCTGCTCATCGTCTCGCGCAACGATGGAGGCACGCGGGAGTGTGCGCAAATGGGATGGGCTGGCACGCCCGGCGTGCGGTAAATAATACGCAGGAGTGCCTTCAATGACTGGGGCTCCTTATCGAGCGTTTT
>DMKB01000117.1 GCA_003454665.1 Nitrospiraceae bacterium
CTCGCCTCCATCTCCTCCCTCGTGCAGGAAATGATCGCCGAAGAGGGCACACCCTTCATGCAAAGCTCTCTCGTGACGATCAACCAGCACGTGGAACGGATCGCACGGATCGTCCGGAACCTCGGCGACTTTGCCCGGCTCTATCGGCGGGAACGGGTTCCCACCAGCTTGAACGGTATTCTGGAGAATACGCTCAGTCTCGTCCGGTATGACAAAAATTTCAGAAAGATCGAGATCGAGACTGACCTGCGTAAGGTGCCTGCCGTCAAGATCGACCCGGATCAGATACAGCAGGTCTTTTTGAACCTCGTCCTGAACGCCCGTGACGCCATGCCCGACGGTGGGCGTCTCGGCATCACGATGCGACAAGTCCAGAAGAACATTGAGATGATCTTTTCCGATACCGGCGGCGGTATCGATGCCGACATCAAGGACAAGCTCTTCGATCCGTTCTTCTCCACCAAGGGACCGGCCAGGGGCACCGGTCTGGGTTTGAGTATTTGCTACAGCATTATAAAAGACCACGGCGGCTCGATCGACGTTGATTCGCACAAGAACGGCGGCACGCGCTTTATTATTACCATCCCTCTTGAGGAGTGACTATGGCGAAGAACATGCTGATTGTTGAGGATGAGGAGACCCTGCGGGAGTCCATAAAGAGGATATTCACGAAAGAAGGGTTTTCCGTGGATGCCGCCGAGTCGGCCGAAAAAGGGCTCGCCCTGCTCGAATCGAATGTGTACGACGTAATCATCTCCGATATTATTCTCCCGGGAATTGACGGGATCGAGATGCTTACCCGGGTGCACGATCAGTCGCCGGAGCAGATTTTTATCATCGTTACCGCCTATGCCTCCCTCGAGACGGCCGTCAAGGCCCTGCGGGCAGGGGCCTACGATTACATCATGAAGCCGGTCATTCACGAAGAAGTCAAGCAGGTGGTACGGAATGCGATCAGGCAGAAGAGCCTCCAGTCCGAGAATCTCCTGCTCAAACGGGAAATCGGGAAGGAGTATGACTTCAGCAGCATTATCGGCGAGAGCGCGGCGCTCCAGGGGCTGAAAAATGAGGTCCGGAAAATTGCCGACACAAGGAGCAGCATCCTCCTCCTCGGCGAGACGGGCACGGGAAAGGAACTGTTCGCCAGGATCATTCACCATAACAGCGGGCGGAGCACCATGCCTTTTGTCCCGATAAACTGTTCAACCATTCCGGAGAACCTGCTCGAAACCGAATTGTTCGGTCACGTGCGCGGCGCCTTTACCGGCGCCGTCATGTCGAAGAAGGGACTGCTGGAGGAGGCCGACGGCGGCACCGTATTTCTCGACGAGATCGGGGACATGAGCCTTGCCCTGCAGGTCAAGCTGCTGCGGGTCCTCGAAGACCAGGAGATCCGTCCCGTGGGAAGCACCAAATCAGCGAAGACCGACCTCCGGTTCATTACGGCGACGAACAAGGACCTGATGACCGCCGTGAAGGAAGGAGGATTCCGCGAGGACCTCTATTACCGCATCAATGTGATGACCCTCAACATACCGCCGCTCAGAGAAAGAAAAGAGGATGTGCAGTCGCTCCTGGAGCATTATCTTACGGCATACGCAGGGGAGATGGGAAAGCAGGCCAAAGAGCTTTCTCCCGAAGCCCTTGCGCTTCTTCTCCAGTATGACTGGCCGGGAAACGTGCGTGAAGTCCAGAACGTCATCGAGCGGGCGGTACTGATTTCCGATGAGACGTTGATCCTGCCCGAGCACCTTCCCGAGAGCATCCGGAGGACCGAGAGCGTTTTCGAGGAGGCCATTGCGAAAGGCCTGTCCATAGAAGAGTACACCTCCAGCTTTGTCCGGAAATATCAGAACATATACAGTGAGCAGGAGATCGCGAACATGCTCGGCATAACGCGGAAAACCCTCTGGGAAAAAAGGAAAAAATGGGGGCTCAAAAAGGCCTCGTTACAGGCGGTAACGGACAAAAGAAAATAGTAACTTTTTGTAACGTTGCGTTTTCTTTCTAAAACATACAGAATTATCCCATCCCACGCCTCTAGGCATATTTCGGGGCCCCTTTACTCCCTCGTCGGTATTCACCCTATTCTCTTGATATACAATCGGTTCCCCCTAGTTTTTCCTCTCAGGGCCAAAGGGTCTTCGGGCACGAACCAGCCCGGAGCGGCAAAGACCCCGTCCCGGGCATATAATTTGCTACTTAACCAGCTATACCATGCTGATGAACGAGACCATTGATTTTTTGCGGAAGGTCCCTCCCTTTACCTTTCTTACCGATGAAGAGATGGACGTATTTGTGCAGGATATTTCCCTGGAATACTACCCCCAGGGTTCACGGATCCTTGCCCAGGACGGTCCGCCGAGCGCCTATCTCTCTATTGTGAAGAAAGGCATCATCCGCGTGTCCATGACATCGGACGAGGGGGAAGAGATCGTCATAGACTACCGGAATGCAGGGGAGTTCTTCGGCCTGCTCTCCATCGTCCGTGGTGACCGCTCGCGGGCGAATGTCGTGGCCGTCGTGGATACCATTTGTTATCTGATACCGAAGGAAAAGGTCCTCGCCCTTATCAAGACGAACCCTTTGGTCGATGAATATTTCCTGAAATCCTTCTTCGTGAACTTTATCGACAAGACCTACCAGGAGACCCGGAGCCGGGTTTCACTGGTCGGAGACGGTGAGCGGCTGCTGTTTACGACTGCCGTGGGCGACATCGTGAGGAGAGGACTCGTCACGGTCGGCGAGGATGTCTCCATTCGGGAGGCCGCCCAGATCATGGCGGAGGAAAAGATCAGTTCGTTGATTATCGTGAACACCGGCGGCCTGCCCGTGGGGATCGTGACGGACCGGGACCTGCGGGAAAAGGTCGTGGCCCAGGGAAGGGATTCCCGCGACCCCGTGGGCACGATCATGAGTTCTCCCCTCGTCCGGGTCGACGCCAGTGATTACTGCTTTGATACGCTGCTGAAGATGATACGCTACGATATTCACCACCTGCTTGTCATCGAGAGCGGCGTGCCCAAGGGCGTGGTGACGAACCACGATTTCATGGTGCTTCAGGGTTCGTCGCCGACGTCTCTGGTGCGGGAGATCGAGGATGAGCAGAGCATCGAATCCCTGGCGAAGGTCAGGGCGAAGATGATCAAGATCGTGTCCACCCTCGTGCGTGAAGGGGCCCGGGCCGGGAGCATTACCGGCCTTATTACGGAAATAACGGAAAAGCTGCTGAACAGGATTGTCACGCTTACCGAGCGGAAAATCGGCCCCCCGCCGCTGGCTTCGACATGGTTCCTCTTCGGCGAAGGCGGCAGGCGTGAGTTTACGCTCAGGCCGACGATCAGGCTGGGTGTCGTGTTCGGCGACACGGTGAACGCGATCGCCATCAAGAACACGGAACGGTACTATACGGAATTCGGCATTCGTCTCCGTGATGCCATGACCCTCTGCGGCCTGGGACCCGTGAACAGCGATCCCGGCGGCATTCTGCAGCAGGACCACATCAGGAGCTTCTCAGGCTGGCAGAGCCTGATCGAGGAATGGATCACCAGGCCCTTCGCCCATGCACCGGATGAGGGGTTCCTCGAGATGCGGACGATCAGGGGAGATGACGGGCACGTCGAAGGTTTGCTGGAGTTGTTCCGCGGCCGCGCCGGGCAGCAGAGAGACTTCATGGACTATGTGGCGGCAAAGGCCGTGCGGAACCGTCCGCCTCTGGGATTTCTCGGGAAAGTCGTGGTTGAGAAGAGCGGTGAACACCAGAATGAACTGGACCTTTTTGAAAAGGGCATCAAACCCATCGTCGATTCGATCCGCGTCTTCTCCCTCGAGAAGGCGGTGCCGGAGATTACGACGCTGCGAAGGCTCCAGTACCTGAAGGAACGGTACGCCTTCGACGAGGCCGAGAATATCGGCCACGCCCTGGAGTACCTGTTTACCCTCGCGATTCACCACGAACTCGAGCGGATCGAGGGCGGCAATGCGCCCGATGATTTCATCAATCCCGGGCACCTCGGCAGTCTGGAGATGAAAACGCTGAAGGAATCATTCCAGCTCATTACGAGGACGTACGAAATTATTGAAAAGGCATATCCCATCGAGAGAGTTGCGTAGTGTCGTCACTATTCGCAGGGCTTTTCAAGGGCCGGCAGGACGGGCTGCCAGGCCCCGTGAAAGCGCACCTGACGCTCAAGAAGAGGCTTGATCTTCGAAGGCCCGTCCAGAATGCCGACTTCGTGGCCTTCGATACGGAGTTAACGGGCCTCGACTTCAAAAAAGATTCGATTATCTCGATCGGGGCGGTAAAGCTCAAGGGAAGCAGGATATTTCCGGGCCGCTCGTTTGCCACGCTGGTTCGGCCGGAGTCGCCGCTGCAGGGAAAAAGCGTCGTTGTTCATGAGATAACCCATGCCGATCTGACGGGGGCAGCGGCCCTCGAGGACGCCCTTGTTGATTTCATCGCCTTTATCGGAGACGCGGTGCTGATCGGCCACTTTGTATTTATTGACCTGAATTTCATAAACCGGGCCATGAAGCGGCTCTTCGGATTCAAACTCCAGAATCCGGCCCTCGATACATCGACGCTTCACGACTGGCTTTATGAGAATGATTCGGCCTTTGCGAAGCACCACAAAGGCATGACGCTGAAGCAGGACCTCTACTCGCTGGCGCAGAAGTACGGCATCACCGTGGAGGCCGCCCACGATGCGCAGTACGATGCGTACCTGACGGCCCAGCTCTTTCAGCGGTTTCTGCATTTTCTTCCCGGTTGCGGGATACAGGCCACCGAAGAACTCTTGATGATCGGGAAATCGTGAGAAGGGGGGTGTGCGTTCGTACAAAAAGGGGGGTAGGAAACGATAGTTTTTTTGTCGGGCCGAGGGCCCACATCTATTTTATTTTTCTAGGAGGTAACCGTGATTACAGCGACTACGTGGCTCTTTATCTTCGTCATTGCCTACTGGGCCTACTGTATATTCTGGGGCGTGAAAGGCGCCCGGGCGGCAAAGACGGCATCTGATTACTTTATCGCAGGACGATCGATCCCTATCTGGGTCTTCGTGCTTGCGGCAACAGCGACATCATTCTCGGGATGGACCTTCATGGGGCACCCGGGCCTTGTCTACCGCGACGGCTTCCAGTACGCCTATGCGTCGTTCTACGCCATCACCATTCCCTTTACCGGCGTGATGTTCCTGAAACGCCAGTGGATGCTCGGCAAGCGCTTCGGCTACGTCACCCCGGGCGAGATGTTTGCGGACTACTTCAAGTCCGACGCCATGCGGATCCTGACGGTGATCGTGGCCCTGTTCTTCTCGATCCCCTACCTCGGGGTCCAGCTCAGGGCATCGGGCTTCCTCTTCAACGTTCTTACTGATGGTTACCTGAACGTCAACATCGGGATGTATATGCTTTCCGCCGTCGTTGTCATCTACGTGGCATCAGGCGGCCTGCGGTCCGTGGCCTACGTTGACACCCTGCAGGCCGTGCTGCTCGCCTTCGGTATCGTGGCCATCGGTATGATTACCCTGAACTATGCCGGCGGCTTCAGCGCCCTGAACGATGGTATCGCCAATCTGGCGGCCATGGACACCAAGCGGACGCTCGATGGTTACAGCCACTACATTGCCATACCGGGGATCATACAACTGGTCAAGTCCGGTCCCAGCGCTGTCGGCGGGGCATGGACCGGGATTATGGTACTGACCTATATGTTCGCCCTCA
The DNA here is from genome assembly GCA_003454665.1 of Nitrospiraceae bacterium. Lineage (GTDB taxonomy): Bacteria > Nitrospirota > UBA9217 > UBA9217 > UBA9217 > UBA9217. Next base: position 5,725 of record DMKB01000117.1, read on the forward strand.
TGGGAATCCAGTCTGCGCCGGCATTCTCCATGTGGTCCTTCTCGAACAAGAACCCGCGGCCTTTTGCGCCCCAGCAGGTCTGGGCCTCCTCGGCCGTCATCGGGTTCATTCTGATCGTGTTCACGGCAATACAGGGCATGGGCGGCCACCTCATCGGCGCTGATTCCGCCATGCTGGCCAAGGGCTTTGCCAAGGACTTCATGCATCTCGGCAAGGACCTCATGGAAATGCCGGGCAAGCAGGGCATGATCGTTCCGGCGCTCATTAACCTGCTGTCCGGAACAGCCCCCTGGTTCGTCGGCCTTCTTGCGGTCTGCGCTCTGGCGGCCATGCAGTCCACGGGCGCTGCCTACATGTCGACGGCAGCGGGAATGCTGACCCGCGACCTCTACAAGCGCTACCTGAACCCCGGGGCGTCCCACACGACCCAGAAGCTCTTCGGACGTATCGGCGTGGTCGTCATCGCCGGTGCTGCGCTGGCCGTTGCCACGTACTCCACGGACGCGCTGGTGCTCCTCGGCGGTCTGGCCGTGGCCTACGGTTTCCAGATGTGGCCTTCCCTCATCGGCATCTGCTGGTGGCCCTTCCTGACCCGGAGGGGCGTGACCTACGGCCTCATCGCCGGTATCATTGCCGTGACCCTCACCGAGACGATCGGGCAGACGTGGTTCGGCATCACCGCCTGGGGCCGCTGGCCCCTCACGATCCATTCGGCGGGCTGGGGCATCTTCTTCAACCTGGGCATCGCCGTCATCGTGTCCTTCTTCACCCAGGACAGCGAGTCCCGTTCCCACCGGATGAAGTTCCACGACTTCCTGAAGGAGCACGCGGGACTCTCTTCCGAGAAGCGGGGACTCAAGCCCGTTGCCTGGGGAATCACCCTGGTGTGGTTCATCTTCGCTATCGGGCCCGGCGCCGTTATCGGCAACTGGATCTTCGGGGACCCCAACAACAAAGCAGACTGGATGTTCGGCATGCCGTCCATCTGGGCCTGGCATATCCTCTGGTGGGCCCTGGGCGTCGGCATGATGTGGTTCCTGGCGTACAAGATGCAGATGTCGACCATGCCTGAGAAAGAGATAAGCGCCCTCGTCGAGGACATTGGCGACGTGAAGGTCGCACGCCTCGACGTGGACAAACCCTAGGAGATTTCGGCTCCCTCCGAATCTCCGTCCAGACCCCGGGGAAACATGCCCGGGGTCTGGAGTTTCTTTTTCAGGACACATGGTTCGTGTAGATAATAAGCGCACTATGCAGCTGAGTGACAGATCTGTCGATCCCCCGGGAATGACAAAACGCAAAGCCCAAAGTTCAAATCAAATGCCAAACACGAATAAAAGACCCTTTGTCCTTTGACGATTTGGATTTTGAAATTTGATATTTTCCGACAACGCAGGTATAATAGACCTGTTTTCGACACCAAACAATCACTCAATGAGCGTGCTATAAACTATGGAACATACTCTCGTCATCTGGTACGGCGCAACATCATTCATCCTCGGTGTCGTCTTGTTCTTTCCGATGCGGAAGATCATTCTCGCCATGAGTGTGAACCGCCTCGCGCGGAAAGAGAAGCGGGAAGTTACGGCGGAAGAGATGGCACGGATAAAAAAACGGGTAACCGTGATAGCCGGGCTCATCGCCGTGACGTTCGCTTTTCTCTATAACCGATTCGTGATGTTCAAATATTTCGGCGATCTGCAGGGGTAACGGTGATAAAAAAAGAACATATCAGCGGCATTGTCGTGTTACTGCTTCTCGTGGCCATCGGGATATTCGTTTTTTACTGGCGCACCGGGACCGAGGCCGTACCAGGCGATTATCAGGTGAAGACGGGCAACTACCGCCTTGAAGACGGTCAATACGCCGAAGCGATGGAGGAGTTTAACAAGGCCCTCGAGCGGAACCCGAAGCACACCGCAGCCCATCTTGGCCTTGCCATCACCTATATGCAGATGAAACAGAATGACCGGTCATTGCATCACTTCACCAGGGCAATCGAACTCGATCCGAATTTCGCCGTGGCCTATGCAGACCGCGGAGTTCTCCATGATCGGATGGGTAATTATGCCCTTGCGCTGAAGGATTACCAAACGGCCCTTGCGCTGAATCCCAAGCTCGCCGAAGGTCCGGGCTGGCTCTGGCGCTTCATGCGCAATATTCACGAAAAACAGCCCACCATCGCCGACCGCGCAGGGTATCTCGATGAAGAACTGAAAAAACCGCCGAAGGACCGGGTCCTGCTGGTTCCGGAGATCGACGAGAAGCAGAGGATGTATAAGAAGTAGTAGTAACGTCCTTCGGTTTCCAAAAAAGAACGTCGATGCCCTGCTTGCCTTCTTTGCGAACAGTCATCGTAAATACCAAATCCCAAATAATTTCTAATATCCAAAGTCCAAACCGTCCTTTCATGTGAATATTAGCTTGACTCAGGTAGCGCTGTCTGTAATACTTTCAGAATAAAATCAAATGTTTTTGGTCCCGCGGCCGTCTCGCTTCAGCGGGACTTGAGCGGGACGGGATGTCGCGTTGTTCAATCACACCCTGGCGTGACTGCAGGACGGGCTCCACCATGCGGCAGGCCTCTGCGCCCTGTACTGGTAGTCGCATGCGTGGTATTGGTATACGATCCGTACTTGCAGCGGATGAAACGTTATTATCCTGTCAATCCTGTCTAAAAAAGAATGTATCTCTTTGATTGTCTGCAGGGGCTTCGGCGCAGCGAATGATGCGTGAACAAGAGAGAGAACATGGGCGATTTCGAGATCATCTTCGAGGGCGGGCTCACCGCGAGAGACAGATACGAGATGGAGGCGCGGGGATACCGGAGCCATGTCAAGGTGACATTGCACGGCAACACGTATCCGGTGTTGTTCTACGACGCAGTGAGGCTTGCCCAGGTCCTGGAGGAAGAGACATTCATTGCTGAGCCAGGATTGATCGTGCTGCAGAAGGTGGACGAGGAGCGTATGCGGGAGGCCGTGGCGAAGCTGGTGCAAGAGGGATATTTCGAGCACTTGAAGCCGGAGTGAAAATGATCAAAAAGTGATGGTGAGCCGTCGCCTGTTTCGTGTATACTCGCTGTTCCAATCGTTGTGGTCCAGGGTCGTTCGTGCGGAAGGAAAAAGGCAAATATAAAGGGGAGAAACGTATGAAGATCAGAGCAATCTTGGTAGCAGTCGTCATCTGCGCGCTGGCCGCCACGAGCCATGGGGCGCCGGGGTACAAAGTGAAGGGAGGAAAGGCCTATTACGGCAAGAAGGCCATGTTCCAGGTGAAACCCGTACCCAATCTCGGGAAAGGGCACACCTACCTCATGAACCTCAAGGGGAAAAAGCTTGCTTATATTGCGGCGTACGGCAAAGGAACCAATCCCAATAAGATGTACGGAAAGGGGAGCAACCTGTTTCACGTAAGTTTCGCGCCGACCGACCAGGGTGTCTACATGGGCGTCGATGGCGGCCTTGCAAACGTACTCGACATACTGCAGGCGAACGGCGTGTTCAAGAACAACAGCATCAGCAAATCAGGCGTGAACAGGCTTGCGAAGCACCGCTATGTGGTCATGAACAACATCGGCTACCGGGACCCGGCGAAGCCGCAGCCGCGGGGAAAGGTCACCAGAAAAAACCGAAAAAAAGAATCTCCCGAAGAGTTCCGGAAGCGGATGGGATTCAGCGACCCGAGCAAGTCGAGCAGTTCACGGAAGACAGCGTCGCGGAAAAGCGTGAGCAGCGGGTCATCGAACGTGAGCTTTTCCATAAAGAACAATTGCCGGAAGAACGTCAAAATTTTCATCGGCTCAAAACCCCGGTATGGAAGCGGCGTAAAAGGGACGCTGAGCAGCAATTCCGTGAACAGCAGGAACGGAAAGGCAGGCGACCAGCTCTGCATCGTCGACGGCCGGGGCAATCCGATCTCGTGCATGAAAATCTCCCGGGGTATGGGGAGAGTCTCCATTAACAGTTCCTGCAGCGGTTTCGGAAGATAGCGATTGACCTCTATCGCGAAGAGGAACTATTGAACCGATTGGTAGGACACCTAGCAACGTATGAGGAGCTGTGCAAAGAGGAGAAAAAAAACAGAGTGTTCGCGGTCTTCGGATTTACCGGTACACCGCGGACTTCGAGAAGCGCACCCTGACGTTCGAGGGGAGGCGCGCGGGTCCGGAAGGAGAGCAGCGCCTGTCCATCCTGTCTAAAACAGCCCATGAGGCGTTTCATGGGGCGGAGGAGTGAACACATGAAACCGAAAATAGCCCAGTTTCTGCGAATGTTCTTTGGTATCTCTATTCTCTGGTTCGTGGCCGGAGGATTGACACTCGGCGGCATTCAGGCATACCGGGACGCCGCGGGCGAGACGGTTGCCGCCGTTGGTCCGCGCGGCGTGGCGGACCACAATCCCTCTCTCGGAACGTACGTGTCCTTTCCCCTCGGCAGCGCGGACGTGGCGTCCGTGAATCCCTATCAGAAGCACAAGGGCTATGTGCTACGCGTGAAGGCCGCCGAGAACGTCATTCTGTTCTTCGACGAGCAAATTCATGAAACATTCCGGGAACGGGGAACGATCCGGGTCGATGGTCGCGTCGTCATGGGTCTGCCGGGAGTCCTCCGGACCAGCCTTCTGGCCTTTGCCCCGGGAGTGGAGAGCGACGAGGCCGTGATCATCATCCACGGCAAGACCAGAAGCAGCGAGTTGCGGATCGCCTGGATGGTCTTTGCCGGAGCGTTTCTCGCGCTCCTGGTCTCGCTCACCCTGTTCCGGGCCTACAGAGAGCACAGTCCGAAAAGGACGGGCGGAACAGGGACGGGCTTTTTCGAAGGGCTCGCGTCCCGGTACCCGGCTGTGTTCGAAAAACTCGAAAAGGTGAAACTGAACGGGACCGGCGTCAGCATCCTGGACTATCATGAACGACGGGCCGACGGCTCCTCCCTGGTCACGAAGTGGCTCACCCTCTTCTTTATGCCTATCGCTCCTCTCTGGCGGGAGCGGATCAAACCGGGCAGAGAGTCGCTTAGACTGTGGATCCCCTTTGTCTGGCACACCGAGACCTTTGCATACCAGAGCCTCGAACGGCTGGCCGTCGACGGGACGCGAAGGGCCCGGGTCTACCTCTTCTACTACCTCTTTGTCCTGCCCTTCTCAACAGGACCGCTGATGGGTTTTCTCATCTGGCTCGGCGTGTCTTCAACGCAGATCAGCGCCGGAAGGTTCTGGTTGATTGCGGGGCTGCTCGTGCTCTGGGGAATGTTCGTGTTCCTTCTGGAGCATTGGATCATGAAGCGGCCGCGGTGATGAGCTGACGGCCCATAGGCGCGGCCCAGGGCTGCAGGGGGTAAACCCCCAATAAAACAGAAGGAATGAGCTGTTTTCTGCAAGTTCTCAACTCTTCGGTATTACTACCCA
>DMKB01000136.1 GCA_003454665.1 Nitrospiraceae bacterium
CCTCCCGAATGGTCCTGGAGTCTATGGAAACTCCCTTGATATCCATCCTCTCCACCCCCCGCAGAATGCCCCCCAGTAATGTTATTTCAGCTGCTTTCATGGTTCACACCGTACGCTCACTGTTCAACATGGCGCGGCAGCGACCCCCCGATCCCTGCCTATGCCTGAACGCGTACGACACGGTATTGTCATTATTGATCGTGGAACTTCTCCATTGTTCGCACAGCCCGGCGTGCCTCCTCTCTGTCGTCGAAGTGATTCTTTGTTTCCCCGATGATCTGATAGTCCTCATGCCCCTTGCCCGCGATCACCACCACGTCACCGGGCATGGCCATGGTGATTGCCCGTTGAATCGCCTCCCTGCGGTCGGGAATAATGAAGTAAGGCGTTTTTTCCACTGGAAATGAACTTCGGGAGGCCTTTTCGTTCTCCGCCATTCTGAAGCCGTCCCTCTCCATACCCGCTTCTATCTCGCCGATGATCACCAGCGGGTCTTCGGTCCTCGGGTTGTCCGACGTCACGATCACAATATCACTTCCGCCCACTGCCGCGGCTCCCATCAGCGGCCGCTTTGTCCTGTCGCGGTCCCCGCCGCAGCCGAAGACCATGATGATCCTGCCCGCAGCCACCTCTCTGACCGATCCAAGGAGACGAACAATCGCGTCCTCCGTATGTGCGTAATCGACAAGGACCCCAAAGGGCTGTCCTTCGTCGTCTACTTTCTCCATACGGCCGGGGATTGCCTGCAGGTTTTTTACGCCCAGGGCGATGGCGCTGTTCCCCAGGCCGAGTGCCGTTCCGATGCCGACGGCAGTCAAAATATTAAAAACATTATGGGCCCCCACGAGGGGGGATTCCACAGCAACCGTTCCCGACGGGGTCTTGACAACGAAGGAAAGCCCATCCATGTCGTGCACGATGGTCCCCCGGGGATGGATATCGGCGCCTGCAGACAGGCCTGTCGTTATTACGGTCGCCTTCGTTGCATTGATCATCTCCGGGCCGTAGGGATCGTCGATATTGACAACGGCATGGTTTTCCGGACCGAGCCCGGCAAACAACTCCCTCTTCGCTTGAAAGTACTCCTCCATGGTCCCGTGAAAATCAAGATGATCCTGCGTCAGATTCGTAAATGCTCCCACGGCGAAAAAACAGGCCGCGGTCCTCCCGAGGGCCAGAGCATGGGATGAAACTTCCATCACGCAGTATCCGAAGCCGCCGTCGACCATCTCGGCCAGAAGCTGCTGCAGTTCCAGTGATTCCGGCGTGGTATTGAGCGCAGGATAGATCTTGTCTCCCACGCGGTGGTGAATGGTGCCGATGAGCCCCGCCGAAAAACCGCCGGCCGACAGCATGGATTGTACCAGGTAATTCGTGGTGGTCTTGCCGTTCGTACCGGTAATCCCGATAAGCTTCAGCCTCCGTGACGGGCGGCCGTAGAAGACATCGGCCAGGAACGCCAGGGCCACGCGCGAATCGGGGACCTGAATAAGCGGGGTATCGGCGGAGACGGAGACACCACGCTTCTCTCCTGCGACAACCGCCACAGCGCCCTGCTGCATTGCCTGCGGAATAAACTGATGGCCGTCGGCGTGAAATCCCTGGACAGCCACAAACAACGAACCGGGTGTTACGCTGCGGGAGTCCTGGACGATAGCCAGGACATCCTTGTCGATTCCGTCAGACGGCAACGCCGTAATACCAGCCTCCGTTAAAAGGGTCCCGAGCTTCATTTTGCCACCAACAGCATCGTGCCCCCGACATCGTCGGGCGGCACCTGAAGATAGGCCAGGCTTTTTTCGGCCACCGCCTTGAATACCGGGGCGGCCACCATACCGCCCAGCACGACCCCCCGGGGGCTGTCGAGCGTCACGAGGATGACGAGTCTCGGATTCTCGGCCGGCGCATACCCGATGAAGGAACTCATATAATCACGAGGCGAATACGCCGCGGTTTTCGGATCGATTTTCTGGGCCGTGCCGGTTTTCCCGGCGGCAGTGTAGCCCACGGGCTTGGCCTTCATGCCCGTACCGGTGAGAATCACGTGCTGTAAAATCGTGTTCAGTTTTTTGTGCGTCCCCTTGGAAATGACGCGCCGTACCGGCTGGGGCTTGAATTTTTTGCCTCTCCCACTGTTCCCATCGATCACTTCAGACACGATATAGGGTTTCATAAGCGTTCCCCCATTCGCCAGCGCGGAGAACGCCTGAACCATCTGGATCGGCGTGACGCCGATAGCCTGACCTATGGAAATAGCACCGAGGGACATTTCATTCCACTGAGGGTAGTCCTTGACCAGTCCGCCAATCTCCCCGGGGAGGTCCACCCCTGTTTTGCTTCCAAATCCGAAGTCCCGGATGTATCTATAGAACCGCTTCGTTCCGAGGCGGAGGCCTACCTGAATCGTGCCCACGTTACTTGAGTCAGAGATCACGTCAATAAAGGTCAGCGTACCGTGCGGCGAGGCGTCGCGGATCACCCGGCCTCCGACGTGAATCCGGCCCTCGCTGCAGTCGAACTGCTCCTGGGGGCTCACGAGCTTTTCTTCCAACGCCGCTGCAGCAAGGATCGGCTTGAAGATAGACCCCGGCTCGAAGGCGTCCGTTATTGCCCGGTTCCGCCACTCTGCCGGCCGCGACCTGAGCGGCGTGTTCGGATTGAATGCCGCTCTGCCCTTCGCGCCGGACCGGACGGTCAGGGCAAGCACTTCCCCGGTGCGGGGATCCATAACCAGACCAATACCGCTCTTGGCCTGTGACCGCTCCAGGGCCGCATCGAGCTCTTTCTCGACAATGTGTTGGATCACGCTGTCGATGGTAAGCACGATGTCCTTGCCTTGCTTCGACAGGCGGTACTGGAATGCAGGCCCGCCGGGGAAGACGGTGCGCCCGACGGCATCTTTCTCGGCAAGCACCCAGCCGCTCGTGCCGCGCAGGACGGAATCGTACGAAAGCTCGACCCCTTCAAGGCCTTCATTATCTATCCCCGTAAAACCGATCGCCGTCCCGGCAAGGTTTTTCTGGGGATAAAACCTCCGTGATTCGACGAGCAGGCCGACCTCGCGGGTGCCGAGATTTTTGATTTTTCTCGTTACGACGGGCGCAACCTTGCGGCTGAGCCAGACGAAGTGCCGGTCGCTCGAAAGTTTACGCTCGAGGGGGCGCGGATCTTTGTCCAGAATCCGCGCAAGCCTCCTGGCAAGCCTCCGCGGATTGCCGACCAGTGAGGGGACTCCAAAGACGGAATCGACGTCGAGGCTCACGGCAAGCTCACGGCCCATTCGGTCGTAGATGGTCCCCCGCTTCGGTTTGAGCTTGACCACCCGCTGCTGCTGCCGCTCGGCACGGGCCGCAAGCTCGTCACCTTTCAGAATCTGCAGGTCAACCAGCCGTGCCGCAACAAGCCCGAAGCCCAGCGCCATGACAACAAAGACTATGAGAACCCTGCCTCGCCTGTCCATCGCTCCCTATCCTTTTTTTGCACACCCCACGCCTGATGCCCTTCGGTTTGGACTCTGCAATACGTCTCTGCCGCTACTTCTTTCTCTTCACCACGACGACGTTTTTTTTCTTCGGCCTGACCATGCCGAGCCGCTTGCCGGCGATTGTTTCGATCCGCTCGGGAGAGGACAGGCTGGATGCCTCGATCCTGAGCGACCGGTTTACCCGCTCCAGTTCCCTCGTCTCCCGCTCCAGTTCCTGGATCTGGTAACCAAGCCCCACAATCCTGACCTTCCCGCCGACATACAGGAGCAAACCGGCGCAGATCAGGCCGATCAGGAGCACCCGGCGCAGGTTTCCCTTCCGGCTCCGCTCGAAGAAATAAACACCGATATTTCCCGTCCTCGCGTTCATCTGTTCCTCTTGCCGCCGATGTTCACGAATTTAAACACCGAGAGCCGGCGGCGAAATCCGTTCGCGGCCCACCTGATGCCGTTATACCTTCTCCGCGGCACGCAATTTTGCGCTGCGCGACGCCGGATTGTTCTCCGTCTCTTCCGGTCCGGGGAGAACCGGCCTCTTTGTCAGTATTCGTACGCCCGGCTGGTGCCCGCAGGCGCACACCGGCATCCGGGGCGGACAGATACATCCCTTCGCTGAGGCCGCGAACGTCTGCTTCACGATCCGGTCCTCGAGTGAGTGGAACGATATGACGGCGATCCTTCCGCCGGGCTTCAGGACATCGACGAGCTGGCGCAGTCCCTCGCCGAGTGACGCCATCTCGTCGTTTACCGCGATCCGCAGGGCCTGAAATGTCCGCGTGGCGGGATGAATGCGCCGGAAAGGATAGGGGGGGAATACGCTCGCGATTATCCCGGCAAGGTGGACGGTACTCGTGATGGGTCCCCGGGCCCTCTCCCTCTCGATAGCCCTGGCAATGACACCCGCCTTTTTCTCTTCTCCATACTCGCGTATGATCCGCGCCAGCTCGCCGTGGGACAGCGTGTTCACCAGGTCCGCCGCGGTCTGCGGCATGCGCCTATCCATACGCATATCGAGCGGGCCGTCCAGCGCGAAGCTGAAACCCCGCCCGGGCGTCTTGAGGTGAAACCAGGAAACACCGAGGTCCAGCAGCGCCCCGTCCACGGTCCCGTATCCGAGCTCAGCCAGAACAGCGCCGGCATGCCGCACGTTTTCCTGCCGCAGAAGAACGCGGCCGCCATATGCCGCGAGTCGTTCGCGGCTCCGCTCAATGGCCTCTGCGTCCTGGTCCAGGCCGATCAAGATGCCGTCCGGCGCTGAACGCTTCAGGATCTCCTCGCCGTGCCCTCCTGCGCCGAGGGTCCCGTCAACATACACACCGCCCGCTCTCGGAGCGAGCAGATCCACGGCCTCGTGCAGCAGAACGGGCAGATGGCGTATTTCTTGATTTCGGATTTCGGATTTCGGATTGTTGCTCATTCCATAATCCTCGACAGGAACGTTCTGCAATCCGCATTCCGCAACCCGCATTCTCTCCCTCACAGCCCCAGCGGAAGATCCGTGGCCGGCTTTGACACGCCGAAGCTCTTCGCGGCCTGCTGTGCCTTGGCGAAAACCTGAAATTCGTCGAGCACACCGGTGGTGCGGAATATGTTCTTAATATAATCGGACATCCCCGCGAGACGAATATCTCCACCGAAGGAATGGAGCCGTTTCTTTTCCGCCACGAGCGTATGCAGTGTCCTGAAATGAATATGCTCCGCCGCTTCAAAATTCAGGATCAGGCCATACGTATCACCTTTGATCAACTGTCCGACGACCCGGCTGATCTCCTCGACCTTCGCTGCGTCGACCTCACCTTCGAGGTTCATCTGATATACTTTAATTTTTTGGTCCATACATCACAGGCCCAGGGATGCCAGCGCCTCGGTGATGGTTTCCGCATTCTGAGAGTTTCTCGTTTCCCATGCCTTGGCGTCCCATATTTCCATCTTGTTTATGATGCCGACGAGAAGTACGTTTTTGTTTATCCCCGCCCGATCGCGGAGCACCGGGGGGATCAGGAGGCGCCCCTGTTTGTCGACCTCGCACTCCGTTGCCAGGGAAAAGAAAAACCGCATGAACTCCTTGACTTCTTTCTGCATCATGGGGAGAAGGCGTATTTTTTCCTCAAGCTTCTCCCATTCCTCGAGAGGATATACGGCGAGACAGCGGTCGAAGTCCAGGGTCAGCACCAGTTTGCCGTCGTAGTGATCCTCCAGGATGTCGCGAAACCTGGACGGCACACTCACCCTGCCCTTGGAGTCTACGGTATGTTCAAAACTGCCTCGGAACATAAATCTCTCCAGAGATACCCACAATTTCCCACTTCATACCACTCTCTCGCCAAAGTATATCTTCCGGCAGGGGCATTGTCAACAAAAATATTAATATTTTCGTAGGTTACGAGGTGGGTCACCGTGCCGGAACAGATTATTTTCCCGTGACAATATCGTCCAAAATCGGTATCATGGGAATTATCGCACATGCTTCTCCGGAGGAATGAAAACAGGACGACTTTATGAGAGACCATTTCATCAGTACTGTCGATGAAGAGCATATAAAGCGGGAAAAGGCGAAAGCACGGGAGCTTCGCGCTTCACAGTGGTGGAAGCGGAAGCGCGGGAGCGGCAGATGCCACTATTGCGGCGGAACATTCAAGGCCGACNNCTGGTCCCCATCATCCGGGGTGGGAAGTCGACGCGGGGCAACGTGGTGCCGGCGTGCAAGGACTGTAACAGCAAAAAAAAATATTTCCTCCCTTCGGAGTGGGAGGAGTATCTGGAATCAATGAAAGAGGAAAAGGAATGATTTATGAGTTTTCTGAGTTTGGTGTTGTTCTATCTCAGTTGAAGTGGAGGAATATGG
>DMKB01000365.1 GCA_003454665.1 Nitrospiraceae bacterium
CGAAGGAACGAAGTTCGAGGATTTGCCCGAGGACTGGAAGTGCCCGGTATGCAACGCGCCAAAAGAAGCGTTTGTGAAAATCTGAACTCGGGTGTCGCTTGTTCTGTTATTTGGCAGCAGGAGGCAGTGTGTGCACAAGGTGGCCGGCAGTATCGGCCGCCTTTTTCTGTTTGACAGGGTTGGGTATACATTCTATAATCATAAATTGTCGATTTCAGAAATTGCACGACCGTAAGCCGGCAGGGCGCTCTGCCCGGTGGCGATGTGAACATGCTCCTGCGTGCGTGAGTGCCTCGTATCGGCAGGACCGCGTATGGCAGCATAGGGAGAATCGGGAAACGGGAAGTGACTGAGACGTCCTGCGCAGAGGCCTCGATGTCAGGTGAAAAAGTGAAAAGCGTGAAACACTGGCCTGAAGAAGAGAGGCCCCGGGAACGGCTGCTCGCGTATGGGCCCGCAATCCTTTCCGATGCTCAACTCCTCGCCATTATTATCCGGAACGGCAAGGCCGGACGCACTGCCGTTGATCTTGGCCGCGAGCTCCTGGAACGACTCGGGGGACTATCGGGGATCGAGCAGGCCGGTGTACCGGAAATCTGCAATATCGCCGGCATAGGGGCGGCGAAGGCGGCGGAAATCAAGGCGGCAATAGAACTGGGGAGACGATATCAGCAGCCGAGTCTTGCGCGGGTATCGTTCACTTCGAGCCAAGACGTTGCCGATTACTACCGTCCCCGGATGAAAGATCTTAAAAAAGAAGTGTTCAGGTGTGCTCTGCTCGATACCAAGAACAAGTGTATTCGGGACGAACTCGTTTCCGTCGGGAGCCTTTCCGCCTCTCTTGTTCACCCCCGGGACACCTTCACGGTGGCCGTCCGTGAATCCGCCGCGGCCGTCATCTTTGTACATAATCACCCGAGTGGTGATGCACAGCCGAGTCAGGAGGATACCTTGCTGACCAGAAGGCTCATACAGGCGGGCGAGGTGCTCGGCATTCAGGTTCTCGATCACATCATTATCGGAGATGGCCATCACTTCAGCTTCCGGGAAAACGGACTGATTGGCCGGGCTCCGCGGAATTGACGGCATGCGGTCTGTTCAGGCAGCGGGCATGCTCCGGGAGGAGAGCGGAGACATCAGAGCAGTGGCGCCCTCATCGTTTTAGGGGACATCGAGATCCCGGGAGATCATCAGCCCCGGTGGCATTTCAAAAAGAGATGCGTATTCAGGAGCGGTTGACGGGCGCGAAATTTGTCGATGCCCACGTACATGTAAAGAATGAGGATGGACTCAGGCAGGCTGCATCAACAGGGATCGTCGCGGTGCGTCATGCCGGGTCAGCGGAGCAAGGGGCGCTCAAATTATCGGAGCTTCATAGAGGGAGACGGTCTCCCCTTCTGGTGACGAGCGGTTGGGCACTCTATAAGCGGGGTGGATATGGCTCGCGCTTTGGCGTCGCCGTCGAGACAAAAAAGGAAATTAAGTCAGAAATAGTGAAACTAAAGTACGCAGGAGCTGATATAATAAAAGTCATGGCTTCGGGCGTTGTGAGTTTCACGAATCCCGGTACCATAACGGCGGGAGGTTTTACCCGGGAAGAATTGAGGCTCATCGTAGATGAGGCTGAGCAGCATGGTCTTGGTGTGATGGCCCACGCCAATGGAGATGAGGCGGTAGCATCGGCCGTTGAAGCGCGCGTCCGATCAATCGAGCACGGCTTTTTCTCGGGAAGAAGGACGATCGATGGCTTGGCGAAGAAGGGCGTTTTTTGGGTGCCGACGACAGGGGCGCTCTCGAGGGCCGCAGAAGCCGCCGGGGTGTCGTCCGATATCAGAGTATTCGTGGATGAGGTGGTCAACTCGCATCTCACGATGGTGCACTATGCTTATCAGGCCGGCGTACCGCTCGCTGTCGGTACAGACTGTGTTCTCCCGGACCCGCGATACCATGATGCTTATGCCGCCGAACTTGCTTTTTTTGAACGCGCCGGCATCCCGCGTGATGAAACGATGAGGATCGCTTCGCGTGGCGGGGCTGAACTTCTGGGAATTTATCCCGAGCAGTAGATCTTGTTCCGGCTGCGGTAATACGTACTCAGTCGTTTTTGTTTTGCCTGTATTCATGGACTGGAGTCAGCAATGAAGATCGGTGTCCTTTCTGGCGGCGGTGATGCACCGGGTTTGAATGCCGTCATACGTGCAGTGACGAGGACCGCCGTGCTTAAATACGGCTGGGAAGTACTCGGTATCAACGACGGGTTCGAAGGACTCCTGACGCCGATAAAAACCCGTCCGCTCACTCCCTGGAATACGCGAGGCATACTCTTCCTGGGCGGCACGATCCTGGGGACGACCAATCGGGGCAATCCTTTTGCGATCAAGAGCATTGTCGGCGGCAAGGAAATTGTGACCGATGAGTCCTGGACGGTGGTGAACAATATCAAGGAACTCGGCCTGGGAGCGCTGATCGTCATCGGCGGAGACGGGTCCCTTAAAATCGGGCATAAATTACACGAACTCGGCGTTCCCATTACCGGAGTGCCGAAAACGATCGACAACGATCTCAGTGCCACCCATGTTACCTTCGGTTTCCAGACCGCCGTGGACACGGCGACCGATGCTCTCGATAAGCTCCATACCACGGCAGAGAGTCATCAGCGGGTGATTGTTCTTGAGGTCATGGGCAGGTACGCAGGCTGGATAGCCCTTCAGGCCGGTATTGCCGGAGGGGCCGATGTCATCCTGATTCCCGAGATACCGTACAGCACGGAAAAAGTGGCGGAAAAGCTTCTTGAACGGAAAAAAGCGGGAAGTAAATCGAGTATCGTCATCGTGGCGGAAGGAGCAAAACCCGCGGGTGGAGACATGGCCGTTCGCGAGACGGCAGCTGACGGGTATGTCCTGAGACTCGGTGGTCTGGGAGAGATCGTCGGCGACCAGATTTGCAAGAGCACGGACCTTGAGGTGCGCGTGACCGTTCTCGGTCATCTCCAGCGTGGCGGAAGCCCCTGCCCCTACGATCGCCTCCTCGCTACACGCTACGGTTCGGCAGCAGTGGAACTCATCGCTCAGGATAAGCTGGGCGAGATGGTGTCGTTCCAGCCGCCGGAGATCAAATCAGTGCCTATCGAGCGTGTGATCAGCGATCTCAAACTCGTAGACCCCGAAGGAGATCTCGTAAAAACAGCAGAGGCTATAGGAGTCAATTTCGGCAGATGATACTGTTTTTTGTCATATTCTTTACGATCTACGGCGGCGTGCACGCATACGTATTCTTCCGGGCACGCACCGTACTGGAATTCGGGCCGTCCTTCGGCACGGCCCTGGTCGTCTTTATGCTGACGATGACGCTCGCGCCGTATGTGGTGAGGCTGCTTGAGCAGTACGGGCACGAACCCGCCGCCAGGATCGTTTCGTACATCGGGTATTTCTGGATGGGGCTGGTTTTCCTGTTTTTCGCCAGTTCCCTGCTTTTCGACTTCATCAGTCTCCTCGGTCGTCTCGTGGGACTCGTGACGCGCGCAGATGCCTCGGCGTTCTTTATCCCGCCGCAACTGTCCTTCCTCATCAGCGTGGTTCTCGCAATCGCTATTTCCACCTATGGCTATTTTGATGCGAAGAACATTCGCACCGAACTGCTGGTGGTGGAGACGAGCAAGCTTCCCGGAAGCATGAAAAAGCTGACGATCGTTCAGATATCGGATGTGCACCTTGGATTGATCGTCGGACGCGACAGAATGAGGAAGATACTTCAAAAAGTTAAGGCAGCCAGGCCGGATGTTCTTGTTTGCACGGGGGACCTGGTGGATGCACAGATAAACCACCTGCCCGGTCTTGCCAATCTCCTGGGGCGGATAAAACCTCGATACGGGAAGTACGCCGTTACCGGAAACCATGAGTACTATGCCGGACTGAGGAAGTCCCTTCGATTCATGAGAAAATCAGGTTTTATCGTGCTCCGCGGGAGGGCGGTGGCCAGCGGAGGCATCACCATCGTCGGCGTCGATGATCCTACCGGTATTCAGCTGAGAATTGATAAACCGGTATCAGAAAAGCGTATTCTCTCCAGATTGCCGCGAAACAAATTTACCCTTCTCCTCAAACACCGGCCGCAAACGGACCTCGTGTCCTCCAGGCTCTTTGACCTTCAGCTCTCGGGCCATACGCACAGCGGTCAGATTTTCCCCTTTGGGCTTCTGAGTAAGATAGCCTATCGGATGCACTCCGGAGGCTATGTACTGCCGACTGGATCCCTGGTTTACGTAAGCCGGGGTTCCGGAACATGGGGGCCGCCTATTCGGTTTTTGTCCCCTCCTGAGGTGACGGTGATAGAGGTGGTAAGAAAGAAAAGGAAGAGAAGGTGACACCTTTTTCATTAAGCCTGATCCAGCCGTGAAGTGCGATTTGTGGTAACCGATGGCAAGGGAAAGCCTGTTCACCCCGGGCAGGGTGACGGGGCCGGCGGTTTCAAATAAGCAGAATGAACCGGACAAAACTATTACAATTGGTCCAGAAGACAAAGAAGCCGTTTTTCTGGATGCTGGGAGTATATGTCGCGCTGCATCTCGCATTGGTTCCGATACTTTCTATCGTTACCAGAACCACCCATAGCGCCGGCGCGACTCCCCGTAAATGGGGGCTCGTCTATACCGCTCACGTAGTCAATAGTTCATTTGGTATCACGCTGCCGGCGTGGTATATTCCTGGAAACCCCCATAAACCGATCATTCTCATTTTAGCGGGCAGTAGCGGCAATAAGTACGGTACGATCGCCCGATTGACATCACTCTATTTGCACAAAGAAGGCTACAACCTGTTTCTCTTTGATACGAGGGGTCAGGGGCTGAGTTCGGGAGTCAAGACCTATGGCATCGGTGAAGTAGCGGATGTCATCCATGTACTGGACTATCTCTCACGCACCTTTCCGAAGAAAAAAATCGGCGCTATCGGGTTTTCCATGGGTGGGGCGACGATCCTGCGGGCAGCAGGTGTCGATGATCGTCTGGCTGCCGTTGCCGCTTTTGCTTCGTACAGCGAAATGGACTATGCGCTTATTCATCATGAGCTGTATGTCCAGACTGCCGCGGCACTCGGCAGAGGATCACCGGATGCCAAGAAAAAAAAGGTATCGCCGGCGGCGAGGAGCGCCCAGATCGTTCTCTCTCCCCTGTTGACCAGAGTTGCACTGAAGGCGTGGTCTTTTACCCTGCTGCCGGTTCCCTCTCCCCGGCAGAGTATCTCGCGAATGGACGGGAGAGCCGTGCTGCTCATGCATAATACGGGTGATCCTGAAATTCCGCTACGGGATTTTCACGAATTGTACCGTGCCGCAAAAACACCGAAAAAAAGCAAATTGGAATTTTCGTACGCTACTCATCCACCGGCACTCTGGAGCATGGATTTTAAATATCAATTCAGAAAAACCATTCAGGGTTTTTTCAACCAAGAGTTGCCTTAGAGACGACGGCTTCTGCACCGATAACCCAACGAAAAGGAAATTGACCCCATGTTCTTTAAATTATTTTTGCTTTTTGCCGTGATCCCCGTTATTGAACTCGCACTCCTGATACAAATCGGTTCCATCATCGGGACGTTCAACACAATCGCAGTCGTGATTCTGACGGCCATCACTGGGGCATATATGGTAAAGCTCGAGGGAATCGGTGTGTTCTATCGCATGCAGCGCGATATGGCACAGGGGATCTTTCCTGCCGAGGAGCTGATCAATGGTGTGCTCATCCTTGTCGCAGGCGCACTGCTGCTCACCCCCGGTTTTTTTACCGATATCCTCGGCTTTCTGATGGTTGTTCCCGGATCCCGGGAAGTGATCAAGAAAATCGTAAAGCGATATATAGAGCGGCACACGGATATACGGCGGTTTTAGGGCGCAGCGCTTACGATGCGATGCACAACGCGAGGAAGCACCGTGCTGCATGCCAGCTCGTTTTTCGCGGGCACTGTCGCTGCGGTATTATCGGCGCGAGTTCGTCGGTGACGACGTGCGACCCTTCGCTACCTTCCTGCCTTGAGTTCCGTAATGATCTGCCTGATCTGCACGGCGTCGGGCGCCTTTGGCATAAGCTCAAGGTACTTATCGTCTTCACATTCTTACCTGCAGCAGGCAATTACTATCTCCGAGATGTAGTCATTGAACGAATCTTTTTGCGCTTATGACAGCCATGCTTTAGGCGTGGCTTTTCCTTATTTGCCTCCTTCAGTAATTTCATTCAGCCGCCCAGAGGCCAACCCTTCGTGACCGCAATTCCGATCATGACCTGCGCACATAATAACAATGCAATCTTTTGCATTACTAAATATGGGTATGTCTTTTTTCCTAGAAATTATCTGTTAAATTAATGTTACCCATATTTACTTGTTTGTTCTTTGTAATAATCGAAGTCATTAAGTACTCTGTGCCACTTTATTTCAAGCAATTGCTTGTTTTCAGTATTCAGAGAAATGAAGGTTAAAGTATTGCCGTGCATTCAAAAAAAATTGGTAACAAAAAACATTAAATTCTGCATCCAGCATATTATGTGGTTGAAACTCGGAAATTGTTGTGCTATTCATTTATGTATGGCCAAGAGGGTAAATTTGTTTCACTCTTTTATTTGAGATATCCTGTGCAACTCTTGTCGCCCCTTTTTTAAAAAACCTTTAACATCTTAAACGATTGCAAAAGTATTTTTGTCGCCAGAAAGAGTGATTCATAGTATTGCATTAAGTGCGATATTGCTCTTTTTATATTATTCTTTACAAAAAAACAGGAAGGGGTTGATTCCAATGGGCTGAAAAGGTCTACTCGTTATTTATCTCATTTATTCAATATGGGTGAGACTGTAACTAATGTTTCAACATCGCTCGGCAAGTACGACTCCCTATTTCAAGAACCAAAAATTTCTTCCTCTGGGTCGTGATGGAAATATTTCAACGAAAATTTAAAAGGAGGTTAAAAATGAAAAAAAATAACTTATTGATAATAATTGCCGTCACCTCACTGTTTACCGTCGCCGGAATGGGTAGCACATCTGTCCTCGCGGCATCAGGCGAACAGGGAAGTACAAACGGCAAGCCTTTCCAGACCCTGCAAGCGAAAATCGATCTTTTGTCGATTGATCTAGCCGAAGCGGTGTCTCTCCTCCAGACTCAAATCGACACCCTCATCAGCGAACAAGCCGATCAAGATACGCTGATTACGGCATTGCAGTCGGCTGTTGCTACCTTGGAGGCTCGGGTATCTCAAAACGAAGTCGATATTGATGTGCTACAGGCCATACAAAGTATACAAGCTCAGCTGATCAATGCACTTGATGCGAGAGTCAATGATCTTGAGGCTCGTGTTGCGGCGAATGAAGATGATATTGCTTCTCTGGTTCTCGCAGATCAGGCTCTGCATGATATGATAATCGCGATTCAGAATCAGATAGGCACGATCAATGCGAGAATTACAGCAAACGATGGTGATATTGCCGTCCTTCAGAGTCAAGTCGCCCAACTGCAAGCGAACCTTAATAGCGTTCAGTTGCAGCTTGCTGCAAAGCAGAATAGGGTGAATGGCATTTGTGCAGCAGGATTTTCGATACGCCAGATCTTTTCTAATGGTAGCGTCACTTGCGAACGTGATGACATAAGTGCTGGCGTAGGAACACTGAGCACTTACCGTTCATCCGATTCAGTGACCATCCCAAGCAGTGTATGGACCGTTCAATACGTTTCCAATTATCGCTCTTGCACCGGGACCAACTACCGGGCTGTTGGCGGCGGCTACAGCATTAGTGATGGTAACTATTTGGGACCATTTGGCCATGTTTATCGCGACCGTCCTTACAGTAACTACACTTGGCAATCGTCGGTGAGGGCAGACTCCACGGGAGAACGTACACTTACGACTTACGTGGTCTGTGCCCGCGTGCAGTAAACCATCATCTCTGAAAAAGGCCAACCTTAGCGTGCAATACCGTCTGCTTTAGGGGTAAAACATATCGATTAACCGGATAACGATCTTTTGAAATTTTAACTGCCCTAGGTCTTAATGGCCTGGGGCGGTTTTCTCTATACGTGTTAGCAATAAGCATTTAGGGTCAACATAAAAACTCATTCGTTACTTTTGATTTGGATTTTGGTCCCCGTTGTTTTAAAGGCGTAACAAAAGATGGATAAAAATCAATCACACCCACTCCTTTTATCCCTTCATTTAAACTCATATATGACATTCTATGGTTATTATTTTAAGCTACTTAGAAAAATTGGCTCAGATAACAGTTATGTGGGTATCATCCAGGGGAACGGCAACCGAGCTTTCAAGTAAAAGCATTTCCTGGAAGTCGATTCAATTAGCCTTCTTAATTGCGCTTTCTTAAGATCTCCGATCAATTGTCGGATCTGGCCCTCATCAGAAGCACTCGGTGCGAGTTCGTCGGTGACGACGTGCGACCCCTCGCTACCTTCCTGCCTTGAGTTCNNCCTGATCTGCACGGCGTCGGGCGCGTTTGGCATAAGCTCAAGGTACTTCTCAAATTCTTTCGCCCCCTGGGCTTTCTGGTTGAGATCATATGCCAGCACAACGCCTAAATTCCTGTGGCCATTGGGATGGTTTGGTTCACCCTTGAGCGCTTTTCTGAATTCCGCCGCTGCCCTGTCCGGCTGGCCGACCCTCCGGTAGCAGGTCCCCAGATCGACGCGAACATTCGCATTTTTCGGGTCAAGGGCCAGGGCCTTTTGGTAGGCCTCAATGGCTTCACTGTAGCGGCCGGAATCCATCATGGCATTGCCGAGGGTGATCCAGCCGTTCACGTTCTTTTGATCAATGTTGGCCGCATCCTGCAGGTGCCTGATGTCGGCGGGTGTATATATTTTCCCCGCCGGATACTGCGCGGGCCGCTTATTTTCCTGTCGCTGCTTGCATCCGCCTACTGCAACGGTCATGGCAACGAACAACAGCACGACAATGGCTTTTGTCTTCATATTTTTCTCCCCTCACCGAGTACATTACTCTGCTCGGACTAAAACCTGAAAGTTGATATCCGCCCCGAAAACGCCGACGATTTCTCCGGCAGCGGACTTGATGGGTGCCGCAACGGTAATGCAGAGAACGCTGGTGATCTTCGACGTGTAGAAATCCGACACGAAGCTCTTACCCGTCTCCAGGGGATTGATGAACCACGGTCGGTCGGAAAAGTTGTCCCCGAGCCCTGATGTCTCGAACTTTTCCTTGTACTTTTCCTCGGTTATGTTCCTCGTAATCTTGGTGCCGGTGGCGTCAACGATGTAGGCAAACTGGATAAAGGGGTCCTCCACGAGGAGTTCTTCCATGAGGGCCTCCTGGCGAATGTGGTCCATGGAGCGGATCTCATCGCGCTGAACAATGTCCTCCACGATATGAAGCGCAACGTCGGAAGCCTTGTTTTTCAGCCGGTCCAGATCCGATTCAATATAACCGGGCAGATATTTCTTGGTTTTTTCCAGCAGTTCCTCGCTCGAGATGCTCGTAGTGCGGCCCTGGGTATACTGGTCCTGCACCCAGATATTGATCTTTACAAGGCCGGGATGACGCTTATCGACCTTCTGGTCCCCATGCAAGCCGAGATGGCTGTTGACCCACTGGGCGATACCGGCAATGCCCGATTTGTCCGTGATGATGATTCCCATGGGGCGATTCAACAGTGTCGTGGTGTCGAAGATGTTGTATATCTCCTCGTTCTTCATCATACCGTCGGCATGGATCCCTGCGCTCGTAGAATTGAATTCCCTCCCGACAAGGGGATAGTTATGGGGGATTACGTAATCCAGCTCCCGCTGGAAATATTCCGCCATGTCGGTAATGGCCGTCGTGTCGATCCCTTCCTGTTCCCCGCTTATGCTCATGTAGTCTATCAGGAGGGCCTCAATAGGGGTGTTTCCGGTGCGCTCCCCAAAGCCGAGAAGCGCGCCGTTTACCGAGGAACAGCCGTACATCCACGCAGCGGTGCCGTTTACCAGCACCTTGTGGAAATCGTTATGGCCGTGCCATTCGAGCTGCTCCGATGGGACGCCTCCGTCGTGAATCAAGGCATGAAATATTTCCGGCACGCCGCGGGGAAGGGCGATGCCCGGGAAGGGGACCCCATAGCCGAGCGTGTCACAGGCCCTGATTTTGACAGGAATCCTTGCCGCTTCAGAAAGCTGCATTAGCTTCTGGACAAAAGGAATGACAAAGCCGTAAAAGTCCGCCCGGGTGATGTCCTCAAGATGGCATCGGGGTACGATACCCTGCTCGAGGGCATGGGCAACGACATCAAGGTAGGCGTGGAACGCTTCCTTCCGTGTTTTTCCGAGCTTGAGGAAAATATGATAATCCGAACAGGACGTGAGAATTCCCGTTTCCTTCAACCCCATATCTTTTACGAGGGAGAAGTCTTTTTTATTCGCCCGAATCCAACCCGTGACTTCAGGATACCGGTATCCCCGCTCCAAGCAGAGTCGTACTGCCTCCTTGTCCTTTGTAGAGTACAGAAAAAATTCGGACTGACGTATAACACCCTTCGGCCCGCTCAGGCGGTGAAGAAAATCGTATATCTCCACGATCTGCTTCGCCGTATACGGCGGCCGTGACTGCTGCCCGTCTCTGAACGTCGTATCGGTAATCCAGATGTCTTGCGGAACATTCATGGAGATCAGCCGGTTTTCCCGGACGAGTTTCGGGACGTGGGTGTAGGAAAACATGTCCCGAAACAGCTCAGGGTGCTGCGTATCCTTAAGAGCGAAGGTCTTTTTTGGTGAACATTCTATAGTAGCCAATACTGCCTCCTTGAAAAATACCCCTTGCCGGGAATGCTCTTCATCGGCATTTACCAATGCATCATTTTGTGGAGAATGGTGAGAAAGGCGGGATGTTGATCGTACCCTCGTTTGCCCTACGTTCCCTTAATGCCCCGGATCGCCGCTGCATAGTCTTTTTGACCGAAGATGGCGGAGCCTGCAACGAGGATATCCGCCCCTGCGCCGGCGATTTCCGCGGCGTTCTCAGGCTTTACCCCGCCGTCAACCTCGATCTGGGTTTTCAGCCCACGCTCGTCAATGCGCTTCCTGAGCCGGGCGATCTTTTCAAGGGCCGAGGGGATGAACGCTTGTCCTCCGAAGCCCGGGTTCACCGACATGATGAGCACCATGTCGATATCGTCAAGAATATAGTCGAGACTCGTGAGCGACGTTGCCGGATTGAGTGAAACTGATGCACGCACTCCCGAGTGCTCCCTGATTGACTGTATGAGCCTGTTCAGGTGATAGGGTGTCTCAACGTGAACCGTGATCGTGTCGGAACCCGCTTCGGCGAAAGCGGAGATATACTGCTCCGGGTTGGTTATCATCAGATGCACATCAAGGGGAAGCTTCGTCACCCTCCGGATAGCGCTGACAACGAGTGGTCCGATCGTAATGTTCGGAACAAAATGGCCGTCCATGACATCGACATGGATCATGTCCGCCCCCGAAGCTTCAACCGCCTTGATCTCTTCGCCAAGCCGGGAAAAGTCTGCAGAAAGAATAGAGGGGGCCACTTTAATGTTGTTCTTCATACTGCTCCTGCATACCCATTCATTCACGGCTCTCCGACTACGAGGGACAGGCAAGACGAAACTACACACGCCAGGTACGCCAACCGTCGGGAGAATCTATTTGCTCACGACCAGTTCCACGCTTTCATGGGCAGCGACCGGATATCCCGGAAGCGGTTTCTGGCTTATGACGATGCGTTCTGTGGTGAGCATTTTGTTCTTGGCAGTGCGGTATATAAGCCGTCGCTCAAGCCCCATCCTGTCGATGATGCTTACTGCCTCAGCACTCGTTCTTCCTATGAGCCTCGGCATGGCATAGGTCGAGGTTTTCTTGCCGGCGCTCACGAGAAGGTTGATCTTCTGGCCCTTTTTGAGCGGTGTTGCAGCAGGCGGGTCCTGTGCCATAACAACATCACGCTTCACGTTCTTGGACGGCACCCGGGATACCATGCCCGGGAAATAGCCTGCCTGGCGGACGAGGACTACGGCCTTGCGGTAGTGCACCCCTGCAACAACCGGGGTCTGTGTTTCACTCGGCCCCAGGCTGACGACAACGCGAACGGGCCGTCCCTTCTTAATACCGCTTCCCGGGGGCGGTTTCTGAGAAATCACCCTTCCTTTTGGCAACGTGACATGGGGCAGCCGCTGCTCTACCTTGAGTCGGAGGTCGTACTCGCTTAACACTTCGATCGTATTGACAATGTCCCGCCCCGCCAGGTCAGGCACCCGCACCTCTTCCTGGCGCAGCAAGAGGGCGACGACCGCAAATGCGCTGATCACCCCTACGCCGGATAGCCCGAAAAATATCGCCAGTCCTTTGAGAAACCGCTGCATACGTAGGTTCCTATTTTACCATACTTTTTTTACAATGCAAGGGCAGATATGTCTGCACAGCCGAAATCCTCCTGGCGGTGCACTGTATCGTGAGCGGACATCCCAACGCCGCCGGCCGCTATTCACGAGGTGAAAAACGGGTCCACGACGTATACTCAGGTCAGGCATTTTTTCTGACCAGCCTGGCTCCGAAGAATCCATCCATAGCCGGTTCACCGGGGAATGACCGAAAAAAGCCGTTCTCATCCACTAGGCGCGCTGCCTGGGGCGGCAGGAATGGCCGGGGATCGTCGATAACGAATTCCCGGCCCCCCGTGGCAAGAAACCAGCTAATCACGTCCTCATTCTCCTCCGGCTCCGTGGTGCAGGTGGCATAGACAAGGGCGCCGCCGGGTCGCAAGAGACGGGAGCAGTTTTCGAGGATCCGGCGCTGAAGGGCCTGGTGCCTCTTGAGCGTATTTTCAGATTTATGCCACCGGGCATCGGGATGCCGGCGCAGCACACCGAGCCCTGAACAGGGGGCGTCTATCAAGATCCTGTTGAAGGTTTTTTCTTTGTACCGTGCCGCAGTTCCCGCCAGGGGTGAAACGATCGAGATCCCCATTCGCTGCATATTTTCCCGTATCATGGGGATCCGTTTCGGATCGTTATCGAGGGCAATGATAACGCCTTCGTCGAGCATCATCTCCGCCAGATGCGCAGCCTTGCCGCCCGGTGCCGCGCAGGCATCGAGCACGACATCTCCCGGCTGCGGGGTGAGCATCAGGCTGATGAGCTGAGCAGCTTCGTCCTGGACCATGAACAGGCCTTCCCGAAAGGCGGGAAGCGTGGGGAGCCCGGGAGAAGAGAGAATATCGATCCCGAGGGGTGAGTATGCTGTTTCCCTGGTCTCCGCGCCTGTTGCTCTCAGAGACGCCGTGAGTTCTTCCCGGGAGGTTTTCAGGCTGTTTGTTCTCGCGGTGAGCGGTGCCTGCCCATTATTCGCCCTCAGGAGTGTTTCCGCCCTTTGTTCGCCGAATCGCTTCACCCAACGCCGAACAAGCCACTCCGGATGGGAGGTGAGAATGGATAATCGTTCTCCCGGATCACCGGTGTCCGGGTAGGCAAAGGTGTCGC
>DMKB01000257.1 GCA_003454665.1 Nitrospiraceae bacterium
CCGGAGGGAAAGGGAAAATCTGCATGGATGGCCTATGGGTACATACTTGCTGCCGGCAAAGCGGACGTCATAGCATTGCATGACTGCGACATCCTGAGTTATTCACGGGACCTGCTGGCACGGCTTGTCTACCCCGTGGTGAATCCGAACCTCGGCTATGAGTTCTGCAAGGGATTCTACGCCAGGATCAGCAGCAAGATGCACGGACGAGTGACGCGACTTCTCGTGACGCCGCTGATTCGTTCGCTCCAGAAGATCCTGGGGCACCTGCCTCTCCTCGTATTTTTTGACAGCTTCCGCTATCCCCTGGCAGGCGAGTTTTCGATGATAACTGACCTCGCCCGCGTGAACCGTATCCCGGCGGACTGGGGGCTGGAGGTCGGGGTGCTGGCCGAAGTCTACCGCAATACGGCGACACGTCGTGTTTGCCAGGTTGACCTTGTGGATAACTATGAACATAAGCATCAGGCCCTGTCTGCCGAAGATCCTGAAAAAGGGCTCATGAAAATGGCGGTGGATATCTGCAAGTCCGTGTTGCGCACCCTTGCTTCGGAAGGAGTTATATTTTCCAACGGCCTGCTGCGCACCCTGATCGTGACCTATCAGCGCACGGCTCAGGATATGCTCAAGCGCTATGAAGACGACTGTGCGATCAATGGCTTGTTTTTCGATCGCAACGAAGAGAGCGCGGCTGTTGACGCTTTTACGGAAGCACTGAAACTGGCGGGCCAGACGATCATCGAATTTCCCCTCGGCCTGCCCCTCATCCCGAGTTGGAACAGGGTTGCGTCCGCTGTTCCCGATCTGCTGGAGCGTCTGAAGACGGCAGTGCTGGAAGATAATAAGTAGCTCCTTCGGTGTTTTTTGCCGGCCATCGGGTTTTTTGTTCCCTGCGCCCGATAAAAAAGCAAGCTATAATGGTAACGAGAGCAAGGCATGCCAACAACAGGAATGCAAGGAGGAGATCATGGCGACGACAAAGAAAGCGGCCAAAAAGCCCGCTGAAAAAGTACGGTCTGAATTAGCCAAGAGAACAGAGGACCTTCTCAAAACAGGCAGGGAAAAGTTCGAGCAGATCGACTTTGATCCGATCTGGAAGAGGGTAAAGACCGGTCTGGAGAGCGCGGTGAAGTCTCTGGGAACGGGGACGGAAAAAGCCACGGAAAAAACCGTTGCTATGGCGAAGCGCGCCGGTGTTGAGTACCAGATATACGAACAGAATCATAAGCTCAGAAAACTTTTGGCCGAGCTGGGGGGCAAGGTGTATGATCTCGTCCGCCGAAACCCGCAGGCCTTGAGTCCTGATGACCCCGAGATCATTGATATGGTCGCCAAGATCACCGATATGGAGAAAAAAATCTCGGTTCTCGAAGAAAAATCAAAGGCCCATACGCAGTAGAGCGTCCCGGAGGTGAGGCCATCGTGCTGCGTCCGGGAGCATGGGCCGGAACGGGGGCTTGATGCGCCGTCATTCGCCCCGCCCACCCGCGGCATTGAAGACGTGAAGGGAGCTCTGTATGGACACCTTTTTTCGGAGAGTCGTCGTTGAACCACTGAAAAGTCTGCTCGATAAACTACTCGACTTTCTCCCTAATTTTTTCACCTTTATCCTGATATTTGTTTCAGGCGTTATCGTGGGATTGATCCTGCGGTCCGTTTTGCTGCGATTTTTCCGGATCATCGGCCTCGACGCCTTTTCTGAACGCTCGGGGCTTATCGCGGCGCTGCAGAAAGGGGGGATCCGCGAGCCCCTATCACTTGTCCTGGCAAAATTGATCAGCTGGCTCGTGATCGCAGGGTTCAGCATTTTCGCCCTGAACGCCCTGAAGCTCCCGGCCGTCGAGCAGGTGCTCGAGAGTTTTATCCTTTACTTGCCGAATATCTTTGTCGGGACGATCATCTTTTTATTCGGGTATTTGCTGAGCAACTTCCTGAGCCGTGCGGTTCTGATAGCGGGGGTGAACGCCGGAATCCGGATAGCGGGCGTTATCGCGAAGCTCGTCAGGCTCACGGTTTTTGTCCTTGCCGTCACCATGGCGCTGGAGCAACTCGGGATCGGGCGGGGTACGATCGTCATCGCCTTTGCCATCATCCTGGGAGGCGTTGTCCTCGCCCTGGCAATCGCCTTTGGGCTCGGGGGGCGGGACATCGCCCAGGAGTATCTTGAGCGGAAATTAAAGGGCGAGGAAGACAAGGATGAAATCAGTCATCTTTAAGCACGCTGAAAACAGCGTGCACTGCAAAACGCAAATTGAAAAATGCAAACTGTAAACGAACAAGCACTATGCATTTTGAAATTTTCACTTTACCATCTGCACTGATGCTTCACATCGGACAGGAGGTGATGGTTGATGGCCTGCGGTAAGAGCAGTAAAGCAAAATGCGGAACAGGAGCAAAAAAGACAGCCAAGAAAAAAACGGCAAAGAAGAAAAAATAACGCCGCGGCCGGCGGGCGGGTGCCCGCCGGCTCTTTACTGCTTCGGCTCCATCATCTTGACATACTGCATTCGGAGCCCGTACAGGGCCTGTTCAAGAAGGGTCTGTTCCTGCTCATTCAAATTACCCGCTGTTTTTTCCTTCAGCATTCCCAGAATGTCGATCATCTGCTTTGCCGCCGGAAGGTTCTGGTGCGCTTCTTTCGTTTCCGGATTCGGTATGACGCCGAGACTCATTTGGGCCGTCGTGGCCAGGGAAAGAATGAACGACGTAAAATCCACTTCCGGGAACTGCCCTGGCGCTTCGTCGTGTTCCCCGGCAACGGAAGGCTTCTCCTGTTCCACTTCCGCGTTATCGGTGATTTTCTCCTTGTTTTCCGCTGGCGCTTCTTTTTCCACCACGGAATCTTTTTCCCCTTCCGCGGGGCCTTCTGCTGACGATGTTCTGCGGTCCGTGACGGTGAATGGCTGCTCTTTCTCTTCTTCTTCCATTGGTGTGCAACCTCCTCAATGGTTTCAGGATTCAGATCCGGCTGTTTGCATTATCTGCATTTTTGGACGCTCCTGTCAATAATAAATTGACTTTTCCCGCTCGCTGTGATAAGAAAAATCCGGTATGCATCGGGCGGCGAAAGCATTCGTTGTTGCGGCGTTTCAGGGATCATGCCGGACGTTGCACTGTCCGGGGCAGGATCGACTGGGTGGTCGAGTATCGGGAGGTCCGTGAAAACAGCAGTCATTCTCCTACGTCATGGGAGCAAAGAAGGCGGGCAGGAGGACCCGGCAAGCCGGCTTCCCGGGGACGTGCAAAAGCGCGGGGTCCATGAAATCGTGGTGCCTGCGTTCCTCCAGTTCGGAGAGCCGGACCTTGCCGGCGCCATTGAGCATTGTGTGCATCACCATGCGGAGCGGATCATCATCGTGCCCCTCTTTATGCAGCAGGGAGCGCATGTGGCGAGGGACATACCCGCTATTATCGAGGGCGCACGCAGGAGCCATCCCGGCGTCGATATCAGCGTAACGGATGTTGTCGGCACCCATCCGCTGATGGTCGATATCGTGCTCGACCTGGTTGCAAAAACGGTTAAGAGATAACCGCGAAATGCAGTAGCCAGGAAACAGAGTACAGACAACAGATGACAGACGTGAGACAGCAGACAGAAAGCAGTAGTCAGCACTCAGTAGTCAGTATACGGTAAATAGGCATCGGGAATCGGCACTCAGCTATCTGGCATCGGGAATCTGGCATCCGGCATCAGAGAACAAACTTCATCCTGTCTAAATTCTTTGGCCTTTCTTTGCGCTCCAAGTGGCCGTATCTTTTTCTGGGCCATTCGCGTCTTCGCGGTTCCAAAGGTTTTGATTTTGTTTTCTCGATCTGAGGCAGTGCCTCTAAAGGATTTCATATGATTTCGGCAAAAGAACAACTGGACATCATAAAGCGCGGCGCAGAGGAGATCATCGTCGAGGAAGATCTCTTCAAGAGGCTGGATCGGTCCGTCGCTTCCGGGAAGCCGCTCCGCGTCAAGGCAGGCTTCGACCCCACGGCGCCGGATATTCATCTCGGCCACACCGTGCTCCTGAACAAGATGCGCCAGTTTCAGGATCTCGGCCACGAGATTATCTTCCTCATCGGAGATTTTACGGGTATTATCGGTGATCCAACGGGAAAATCGGAGACCCGGAAGCACCTGACGAAGGAAGAGGTTGCCGAAAACGCACAGACCTATCAATCTCAGCTCAGCAGGCTTCTCGACCCTGCCAAAACGAGGATTGTCTTCAACAGCTCATGGATGTCCGGCATGAGCGCAGAAGATATGGTCCAGCTTGCAGCGCGGTATACCGTTGCGCGCATGCTCGAGCGGGAAGATTTCAAGAAGCGGTACCAATCCGAGCTGCCAATCAGTATCCATGAATTTCTTTATCCTCTCATCCAGGGATATGACTCCGTCGTTTTGAAGGCCGACGTTGAGCTGGGAGGGACCGACCAGCGGTTCAACCTGCTCGTGGGCAGAGACCTCCAGAAGGAGTACAGTCAGGAGCCGCAGTCGCTCGTGCTGATGCCGCTCCTCGAAGGCCTGGACGGCGTGAACAAAATGAGCAAGAGCCTGGGGAACTATATTGGTATTACCGAGCCGGCGGGCGAGATCTTCGGCAAGGTCATGTCGATCAGCGATGATCTGATGCTCAGATATTACGAACTGCTCAGTTCCGTTTCGCTCGATGAGTTTCAACAGGTCAAGGCGGGGATCAAGGACGGCTCGTTCCATCCCATGGAGGTTAAAAAGCGGCTGGCAGCGGAGATGGTAGAGCGCTTTCACTCCAAACAGAAAGCGCAGCGGGCCCGGGAAGACTTCGAAAAAGTGTTCAGCAGCAAGCGACTCCCCGAAGACATGCCGCTGGTTTCCATTGCCTGGGAGGGAGAGCGGATGAAGCTTGTCAGGGTCATCGCGCTTGCCGGTGCGGCCAAGAGCAACTCGGAAGCACGCAGGCTGATCCAGCAGGGCGCGGTCGAGGTAGACCAGAAGCCTGTTAAGGACGTCGACGCCGAACTCCCTGCTCGTGGAGAGTATACCCTGCGGGTCGGAAAGAAGCGCTTCCTGCGGATTGCCCCGAAATAAGTATATGAGGGCTTTTGCGCTGTTCATCTCCTGTTCCGTTGGTGCTTGCAAGCCCACCTCTCATAAATCAGGTTGAACTAAAAAAAGCTTGACAGGGCCATGCGCTTGTGTTAGATTCCCGCTTCTGCACGGTAGACACCGCTTTACGATCTGCAGAAATTAAAGTATTGACAAGACAAGCCAAATTTGCTATA
This sequence comes from Nitrospiraceae bacterium, assembly GCA_003454665.1. Lineage (GTDB taxonomy): Bacteria > Nitrospirota > UBA9217 > UBA9217 > UBA9217 > UBA9217. Next base: position 5,252 of record DMKB01000257.1, read on the forward strand.
GTAATTATCTTGCTAAATATGGTCTTTGAAAACTAAATAGGTGCACATTCCCGGATTGCTTTTGTAAAAAAGTCGTTCGGGAACGGCGGGTTTTTGAGCAATACCAGTCAAAACCTTTTAGAGCATTAAAAGGATCAATTTTCTACGGAGAGTTTGATCCTGGC
>DMKB01000246.1 GCA_003454665.1 Nitrospiraceae bacterium
GTGGCCATAGCATACGACGGCTCACTGTTCTGCGAAGGCCTGCGTGAACTCCTGCGGAAAGAGCAGGACATCGACGTGGCCGCCGTCAGTGAAGACGGGACAGAAATTACCAGGACACTCCCGGGGGACGTGGATGTGCTGATCCTGGACCATTCCTTTTTTACCGAGGAGGAAGTGCCGAAAGTCGTCCATACCCTGAAGGCCAAGATCAGTGGGCTGAAGATCCTGATGTTTCTCGAAGGGCATGAGCCTGATGACCTGCTGATGCACTACCTGATGCTCGGCGTCGACGGGTACGTGAAAGGATCGATGACGGCCCTGCGGCTCGTTGAGGCAATACGTTCCGTGTATGCGGGAACACTGTGGGCCGAGAGAAAGCTGCTCAGCCGGTTCGTGATGCATCCGCTCCTCCCGGTCTCTGAACTTCGCGAGATCGCATCGAAGACCGACGATCCTCTCACGAAACGTGAGCGCGAGATCATCTCCCTGCTGATGCACGGCCTCTCGAACAGGGTGCTTTCGGAGCGGCTCCACATAAGCGAAACGACGGTCAAGACCCACTTGAACAATATCTACAAAAAAATGAAGGTGAACAACAGGACCCAGCTCGTGACCACGCTCATCCATTCTCAGTGATACCAAAGTTTCTTTTTCCCTTCAAAACGTCCACCCTTCGGTGTAGCAGCACGGAGTACGTCCACCCTTTGACGGATTGATAATCGTCACCAATGCGGTATCCTCTAAGAATTGCTACCACCTCACCGTAATTCCCTTTGGCAGAATATTCAGGTACAGTAAATCATGACAGCGCTGTCCGGCTCGGCAGCGCTGCGTATTCTCTCCGGAGAGGAACAGGAGGTGCATCGAATCAGGGGAAGCAGCAAGAACTTCCCGCAATACCGGCACTGGATGTAACCATTATTCCCTATGCAAAAAGGAGGACATGAGACATGAAGAAAACAATTCTTGGTCTGTTTATCTTGTCAATGCTCGCGGTTCTGGCGTTCTGGATGCCCGAGGCAACGGCCCGTTCAGGATTCTTCGACACCTTCTGCGCTGACTGCCACGCCGGTGTTTCGTCGACCTGCGCAGGCTGCCACGGCCACGGCGTACATTCCGACTCCTCGAAGAGCGACATGAATGTGACGGGGGTGACGGACAAGACGACCTATTCACCGGGCGAGACCGTGAGCGTGACCATTAACGGCGGGTACCGGTCGGGATGGGTCCGGGCCATACTGTATGATCAGAACATGACGGAACTGGCGCGGAGCACGGGCCCGACGGGCATGGGCGGCGGAGCGAGTTTCCCGATCACCCTTACAGCGTCGGCGCCGACAGCGGCAGGGACCTACACGTGGAACGTCTCCTGGTACGGTAACCAGTATGACCTTGCCGAGGTCGGCGGCACAACCTTTTTCGGTCCCCGCTGGACACCGGACCCGAACAATGCGAACCACGGCGAGGAGATCGTCTCGACGAACGCCTTCACCGTCACCGCGGTTGCCGCGTCCGATATCAACCTGAACCCTGCGTCACTCGATTTCGGCATGGTGACGATCAACGGTTCCGCGACGCTCACCACGCTTGTAGAGAACCTGGGCACCGCCGACTTGAATGTCACGGCCATCGCGCTCTGCGCGGGCACGAGCATGGAGTTCACCTGGTCTCCTGACGCGCCCTTCACCGTGACGCCTGGAAGCAGCCAGACGCTGTCGGTCTCCTATTCGCCTGCCGACGTCGGCACCGACACCGGGTGCCTGGAGATCGCGAGCAACGACCAGGCAACACCCGTCGTTTCGCTGAACGTGACCGGGACCGGCATGGAGGCGCAGCCGGCAGTACTCGATCTCGATATAAAGCGCTTTTCGGCAACGAAAAGGGTCAGCCTTACCAGGGTTAAACCCGTAGCGTTCACCCTTGCTGTCAAGAACGCGGGCACCGTGGACGGGACAGCGCCGGCCACGCTGACAGGCATTCAGAACAACGCCGAAATCTACAACGAGAGCATAACGGTTTCAGATCCGGTAGGGAACGGCGGATTGCGGTATGAATTCCCCCCCTATACCCCCCTGGCGGCAGGAGATATCATGTGGACCGTGACGATCACGGATGAAGATCCGGACATCGATACGGCGACTGCCACCACCCGTGTCATTCCCTGAAGCAACCGGATCTGTACTGATCGGGGAGGGCGTAGGCCCTCCCCGGTTTTTTAGAAATCACCGGAACCAGCGTACTCTCCAGTTCACGAAAGGAGAGATTTCTCTCTTTTCCGGATCGCCGAGTTCACACCATGATCACGTCCGGCCGGTCCTGAATCCGGCATCGTGCATCTGCCGGACAACCCCATACTTCCTTCTTGCCATTTCCCCATCGTTATAGTATGCTTTTTTCACGGAAGACCTTTATCAAAGCGGGCAGAGGAAAAAGGGAAGCACGCCGACCTATGGGCAAGCACGGAATGGAATGTTCCCTCCTAAATACACTGTTCCAGCAGTGGCGCCGGACCGTCTTGTTCGCGCTCATTGCGGTTTTTCTATCTGCTGCCTGCGCGCCCACTGCCCGCATCCCCCTCGAAACAATTCACTATCAACGTCCTGCCGGCGGCGAGCACAGGCTGCTCATTGTTTTCCTTCCGGGAAACGGCGACAAGCCCACAGTCTTCGAGAAGCGCGGTCTCGTGGATGCCGTCCGCAGTCGCGGCATCGATGCGGACATGGTGGCGGTAAACGCCCACCTCGGCTACTATATCAACGGAAGCTTCATCAGGCGGCTCAAAGACGACGTGATAGGGCCGGCACAGGCAAAGGGGTATGAACGGATATGGCTGGCAGGCAATTCCCTCGGCGCCTACGGATCGCTTTCTTATCTTCGGGAGCACCGGGAGGACATCAGCGGTGTCGTGCTCCTGGGGCCCTTCCTGGGAGATAAAAAACTGCTGAAGGCGGTCCGCAAAGCAGGCGGGCTTCAGCAGTGGAATCCCGGACCAATTACTGCCAAGGACTGGCAGGAGGCGCTCATGCTCCTGATCAAGGACTACGAGAAGCATCCTGATCGCTACCCCCCGCTCTATCTCGGCTACGGCGCCTCGGACCGGTTCTCCGCGTCGCAGCAGTTCCTGGCCGGGATGTTACCGCCTGACCGGGTCATTGTTCTGAAGGGCGGGCACACGTGGTGGACCTGGAGAGCAATCTGGGACCAGTTCCTCGATCGCGGGTTCATCAAGTGAAAGGCCGCGGTCCCGCTTGAGCGGGGCGGGATGTCGCTTCATCGTAGGTCACGCCAGGGCGTGACTGCTGGAGGAGCTCCACCATAGTTGCGTAGAGAACGGTTGCCGAGGAGGAAACAATCATGCATGATATTCGCCATCCCATCCAGTGTATCATCCCGCCGTACATGCTCGATGCCATGGTGCAAAAGGGCGCCAAGAAAGTCCGCAGTAGCGCGCTGAAGGCAATGAAGCAATCCGACCATCTTCGCATGCAGAGGTCGATGATGCAGGAACAGCCGCGGGTAGACCGCGAAGGCCTGATGGCCGCTGTCGAAGCCCATACCTGTCGTCTGACCCGTCGGGTCTATGATGCCAGGAACCATGAGACGCTGCCGGGGTACCTGACCCGCGGCGAAGGAGATCCGCCGACGCACGACGGCGCCGTCGACGAGGCCTATGACGGGGCAGGGGACACGTGGAACCTCTACCATGATGAATACGGGCGGTGTTCCATAGACGATCGCGGAATGATCCTTGACCAGACGGTCCATTACGGAGAGGAATACAACAATGCCTTCTGGAACGGCGAGCAGATGGTCTACGGCGACGGCGACGGCGAGCTGTTCGCGCGGTTTACCACCGACGTTGACATCATCGCCCACGAGCTGACGCACGGCGTTACGCAATACGAGGCGGCGTTGGTC